>NZ_JBNHGL010000020.1:0-29090 GCF_059091245.1 Arthrobacter sp. Y3225116 | reverse complement strand
GCGGTGTCGCCGGCCGGGACGGCCACGCAGATCCGTGACGCGATGCCGGCCGCCAGCACGCCCCGCAGGGCGTGGGAGAGGATCGGTTCGCCGGCCAGCGGGACCTGGGCCTTCGGCAGGCCATAGCCGAGGCGGGTGCCCGAGCCGGCCGCCACGATGATCACGCCCAGGGACGCGCTTGCTGTGCTCACCCCTTTAGCCTAATGGCCCGCGGCGGGGCGGTTCGGCCACGAAAAAGCGGCCGGCTTCCAGTGCTGGATGCCGGCCGCTTGGAGCGCGATCAGGAGGCGAGAACCTCGTCGAGGACTTCTGCTGCCTTGTCTTCGTCGGTCTTCTCAGCCAGGGCGAGTTCGGAAACCAGGATCTGGCGCGCCTTGGCCAACATCCGCTTCTCGCCCGCGGAAAGGCCGCGGTCGTGGTCCCGGCGCCACAGGTCGCGGACAACTTCCGCCACCTTGATGACGTCGCCGGAGGCCAGCTTTTCCAGGTTCGCCTTGTAGCGGCGGGACCAGTTGGTCGGTTCCTCGGTGAACTCGGCACGGAGCACATCGAACACATGCTCGAGGCCTTCCTTGCCCACCACATCGCGGACGCCGACCAAATCCACGTTCTCCGCCGGTACTTCAATCGTCAGATCGCCCTGGGCAACCCGGAGCTTGAGATACATCTTCTCTTCACCCTTGATGGTGCGCATTTTGATCTCTTCGATCTTTGCGGCACCGTGGTGAGGGTAAACAACTGTCTCGCCGACCTCAAATACCATCTGTAGTATCCCCTTTCCCGACCACCAGTTTATCACGGATGGTTTGGCCACTTCCGCGAGTTTGCAGGCCAGTAGGCCCGTCGGAGCGCTAGAATGCCGCGCTTTACCCCCTTGACGGATCTCGGATTTGGTGCTTCGCCCGCGGGTACCTACCGGCGTCGAATCCTACTTTTCACCGGTTTGCCGATAGGCTAGGCGAGGCAAGCTGCCTAGATCTGCAGCACCGCACCTGATTTTTGACTGAGGAGTTTCTGCCGTGAAGATTGCGCCGAAGAACCGTGTGCAGCGCACCCTTGTAGCAGGCGCCGCCGCGCTCACCCTGCTCGCATCGACCGGATGCGGCGCAATCAACGAACAGGCCACCACCAAGTCCTACTCCGCCAGCGACGGCATCGTGGCCAACGTCGGCTCGGTCGGACTGCGCAACCTGTTGGTCGTCGCGGAGTCTGCCGACGCCCCCGCCCGTGTCCTCGGCACGGCCTTCAACACCTCCGATTCTCCCGTGCAGTTGGCCCTGACCGGCCCGGGCAGCACCGCCACCGTCACCATCCCGGCAGACGGGAAGGTCATCTTCGAAGAGGATGAGAACGAGACCATCGTCGGCAGCCCGGGTGCCGCTCCCGGCGCCCTGGTGGACATCACCGTCCGCGTGAACAACGAGTCCGCCGACGTGCTGGTGCCGGTGCTCGACGGCACGCTGCCGGAGTACAGCAGCTTCGTCCCGTCGCCCAAGCCCACCGAGACCGCGGCGCCGACCGAGACCGCCGCCCCGACCGACGGCGCCACGGAAGAGCCGACCGGCGAGGCCACCGAAGAGGCCGGCGCCTGACTCGACCGTCACTGCACAAAAGGCCGGGCCGCTCCCTTTCGGGAAGCGGCCCGGCCTTTCTTTTACGCTAGTGTCTCGGGCTTTACGGTTCGAACTTGTAGCCCAGCCCGCGCACGGTGACCAGGTAGCGGGGCGCGGAAGGATCGGGTTCGATCTTGCTGCGCAGCCGCTTGACGTGCACGTCCAGGGTTTTGGTGTCGCCCACGTAGTCGGAGCCCCAGACGCGGTCGATCAGCTGCCCGCGCGTCAGCACCCGGCCGGAGTTGCGCAGCAGCATCTCCAGCAGTTCGAACTCCTTCAGCGGCAGCGACACCGGCTCGCCGTCCACGCTGACCACGTGCCGTTCCACGTCCATCCGCACCGGTCCGGCGGAGACCGCATTGGGCACCAGTTCTTCCGGTTCGGCCTGGCGGCGCAGTACCGCGCGGACCCTGGCCACCAGCTCGCGCGAGGAGTAGGGCTTGGTGACGTAGTCGTCGGCACCGAGTTCGAGTCCCACCACCTTGTCGATTTCCGAGTCCTTGGCGGTGAGCATGATGACCGGAACGGCGGAGCGTTGCCGCAGCTGCCGGCACACCTCGGTTCCGGACTGTCCCGGCAGCATCAGGTCCAGCAGGACCAGGTCCGCTCCGGAGCGGTCGAACGCAACGATGGCGTCCAACCCGTTATCCACCACCTCGACTTCGAAGCCCTCTTTGCCCAACAGATAGCTCAACGGATCGCTCAGCGATTCTTCATCTTCGACGACCAGAATGCGGGTCAAGCACCGACTCCTTGTTCATGGGCCACACCGGCGCCCTGCGTGCGCGGCTCCACGGATTCTGTGGTGCCGCCGTCTTCCTGCTCCATTTCCGGCAGCCGCACGGTGAAGGTGGAGCCCTGTCCGGGCTGCGACCACACCGATACTTCCCCGCCGTGCTGGGAGATGACGTGTTTGACAATGCTCAGGCCCAGGCCGGTTCCCCCGGTTTGCCGCGAGCGGGCATCGTCGATCCGGTAGAACCGTTCGAAGATGCGGTCTTGCTGTTCGGGGGTGATGCCCGGGCCCTGGTCGGTCACCGAGACGGTGGCCAGCCCTTCGCGTACGCGCAGCCCCACACCCACTTTGCTCCGTTCGGGCGCGTAGCGGATCGCGTTGTCGATCAGGTTCCGGAACGCGGTGGTCAACAGTTCGGCATCGCCGAAGACCGGCCCGTCGATCTTCCCGCCCACCGACAGTTCGATGTGCCGGCTTTCGGCCATCAGCTTGTTGCGGTCCACGGCCTCGGCCACCACGGCATTCAGGTTTACCTCGGTACCGTCCTGCACCACGTCCGCGCCCTGCAGCCGGCTCAACTCGATGATGTCCTGCACCAGGGCGCCCAGCCGGCGCGATTCCTTGTGCATTCGGCCGGCGAAGCGGCGCACCGCTTCCTCGTCGTCGGCGGCGTCGTCGATGGCCTCGGCCAGCAGCGAGATGGCTCCGACCGGGGTCTTCAATTCGTGGGACACGTTGGCCACGAAGTCGTTGCGCATCGCTTCGGTGCGGGTTATCTCCGTCCGGTCATCGGCCAGCACCAGGATGTACTCCTCGCCGATGGGCGCCACGCGCACCTGGACCACAATGGTGCCCTGACCGAGCGGTCCGCGCGGCAGCTCCAGCTGCCGCTCCTCGATCACGCCGTCGCGCCGCACTCGGGCGGTCAGGTCGAGCAATTCGGAATGCACCACGGTGTGCCCGCGGACCAAACCGAAGGCATAGGCGGCGGGGCTGGCCCGGACCACGCCGTCGATCGCGTCCACCACAACGTAGGCGCGGCCGACGACGGACAGCACCTCGGCGGCACCGTCCGGCAGCGTCGGTTCGTTCACTTCCTGTAGGCGCCGCCGTTGGCGGTCGCTCAGGCCGAAGGCGAGCACACCGAAGCTGCCCAGCACGAGGCCCACGAGCCCTGCCAGCAAGCCGAATATCAGTGGATCCACGCCTCTAGCTTAGGCGCAGCCGGGCATGGCCCAAGGCCGTTCCGGTAGCAATCGCCTCTCCGTTCAACTAACGTTCACTTGAGGTGGCGTAATAGTTCACCACGGGCTGAGAGGGTATGAAGCCAGTGGGATGCTAGGACCCCTATGCTCCACGTACACAAGCGAAAGGACGCCAGTGCGCAAGGTTTTCCAGGCCGAGCTCCATCAAGTCGGAGAGCAGCTGGTCGAGATTTCCCGGTTGGTCACCGAGGCAATGCAGAAGGCAACCACGGCGCTCGACACCGCCGACATCGATCTGGCCCAGGAAGTCATTGCCGCCGACGCCCGGATCGATTTCCTCCAGACGGACCTGGACGAGCGTTCCATCGACATCCTGGCGCTGCAGGGTCCGGTCGCCTCGGACCTGCGGATGATTGTCGGCGCCCTGCGGATGAGCGCCTCGCTGGAGCGGATGGGCGACCTCGCCCGGCACATCGCGCAACTGGTCCGGCTGCGTTATCCCGACCTCGTGATCCCCGCCTCGCTGCGCGACACGTTCCGGGAGTTCGCCGAGAAGGACATTGCGATCTCCGAGAAGCTGACCGAGCTGCTCGAGACCCGCGACCTGGACCTCGCCGCCCAGATCGACACGTACAACTCCCGCATCAATGAGCTGCATGCCGGCGTCTTCAAGGCGATTGCCGACCCGGCCTGGAACTCCTCCGGGCCGACCACCGTGGACGTCTCGCTGGCGAGCCGTTACTTCGAGCGTTTCGCCGACCACGGCGTCTCCGTGTCCCGCAAGGTGACCTACCTGGTCACCGGCGAGTGGCGCCCCAACGGCCAGTCCGTGTAATGCAGGAACTTAAGCAGGAAGGCCGGCTCCCCGCGGGGAGCCGGCCTTCCTGCTTAAGCGTGTGGCTGTTTCTTGGCGTGGGCTACTTCTTGCCCTGGTTCGCCACGGCCTGGATGGCTTCCGCCGCGGCCGCTGCATCCAGGTAGGTGCCGCCGGCGGTGACGGGCTTCAGGTTCTCGTCCAGCTCGTACACCAGCGGGATGCCGGTGGGGATGTTCAGCCCGGCGATGTCTTCGTCGCTGATGCCGTCCAGGTGCTTGACCAGTGCGCGCAGCGAGTTGCCGTGCGCGGCCACCAGCACCGTCTTGCCCGCCTTGAGGTCCACGGAAATGTCCGATTCCCAGTACGGCAGGAAGCGCTCCAGGACGTCCTTGAGGCATTCGGTCCGCGGCACGGCGTCCCCCAGGTCCGCGTAGCGGGGGTCGTTGGCCTGCGACCATTCGCTGGCGTCGTCCAGGGCGGGCGGCGGCGTGTCGTAGGACCGGCGCCAGACCATGAACTGTTCCTCGCCGAACTCGTTGCGGATCTGCGCCTTGTCCTTGCCCTGCAGGGCACCGTAGTGGCGCTCGTTCAGCCGCCAGCTGCGCTTGACGTCAATCCAGCTGCGGTCGGCGGCCTCCAGCGCGAGGTTAGCCGTGACAATGGCCCGCTTCAGCCGGGAGGTGTACAGGACGTCGGGAAGCAGATCGTGCTCGACCAGCAGCTCGCCGCCGCGGTGCGCTTCCTTGCGTCCCAGGTCGGTCAGCGGGACGTCGACCCAGCCGGTGAACAGGTTCTTTTCGTTCCAGTCGCTCTGCCCGTGGCGCAACAGGACCAGCGTGTGTTTCGAAGTGGAAGTCATGGCTGCCATCCTAGCGGAGCAGCGCGCGGCACCGGCGGCAGCGGCAGGACATTACGCCCACCGAATGAGTGAGGCAGGACCTACCAGGGGTAGGCGGACCCGCCGCCCTTGACCTCGATCAGGGCGGGCTTCACGTCCGCCAGGTACACGCCGGCAGCGGCAACGGCGGCCAGCTGGAAGATCATCCAGGTGCCCAGGCCGCCGGCGCCCAACGCGGCCAGGGCCCCGACCGCCGTGGAGGCTGCCAGCACGCCGACCCAGAAGCCCTTGGTCTTCTTGAACGCGGCCTGGAAGTAGTCGGCCTTGCGGCCCACGCAATCCGCCAGCGCCCATATCTCGATGACCAGGGCGACCAGCCCCAGGACCGTGTAGAGCCAGAATTGGATGTCGTAGGCGAGTAGCACGGGTTAAGCCTAACCGGTGGGGGTGCGTTTCGGCAGCCTCACACGTCCGCCGCGGCGAGTGCCTGGTCCAGGTCGGCCCAGAGGTCCGCGGGGTTCTCGATTCCCACCGACAGCCGCAGCAGGTTTTCCGGAACGCTGTCGGGTTCGTTGACATGGCGGCGGCGCCGCTCGATCAGCGATTCGACGCCGCCCAGCGAGGTCGCCGGCAGCCACAGCCTGAGCGCGTCAATGACCTTGTCCGCGGCCGACGCCCCGCCCTTGACCTGAATCGCGATGATGGAGCCGAAGCCGTCCATCTGCGCGGCGGCGCGGGCGTGCCCGGGATCTTCGGGCAGGCCCGGGTAGCGCACGGCATCCACGGCCCGGTGGTGCTGCAGTTTCCGGGCCAGCTCGCCGGCAGTGGCCTGGGAGCGTTCCACCCGCAGCGCCATGGTCCGCACGCCGCGCAGTGCCAGCCAGGTCTCGAACGGTCCGGCGATGGCGCCGCGCAGCGACCGGTGCGACAGCAGCTTCGAGCGCAGGTCCTCGTCGGACGTGACCAGGGCGCCGAGCACCACGTCGGAGTGGCCGGCCAGGTACTTCGTCACCGAATGCACGACGACGTCGACCCCCGCCGCCAGCGGACGCTGGCCCAAGGGCGTGGAGAAGGTGTTGTCCGCGACCACCAGGGCGCCGGCCGCGTGGGCGGCACGGGTGAGCACCTCCACTTCGGCGATCTCGAGCATCGGGTTGGTCGGGCTTTCCAGCCAGAGCATGTCGGCGCCGGCCAACTGCGCCGTGACGGCGGCGGTGTCCGCGATGTCCACGGTGCGCAACTGCAGTTCGCCGCGTCCGGCCAGCTGCTCGGCAATGGCCAGGCTGCCCTGGTAGCTGTGCCGCGGCATCACCAGCACGCCGCCGGGAGGCAGCAGCGACAGCGCAGCCGAAACGGCCGCGAGCCCGGACGCGAAGACCAGGCCGGGCAGGGACGCGCCTTCCAACTCGGCCAGGGTTTGTTCGAACGGATCCCAGGTCGGGTTGGAGTAGCGGCCGTAGGCGCGGTCCCCCTGCACCACTTCGCCCCGGCCGAAGAACGTGGAGGACAACACCAGCGGCGGATTGACCGGTGCGTCGTGGTCGCGGGGCGGCCGTCCGGAGGAAACCACAACGGTGTCCGGGGCGAGTTGCCCGGCATCCTGGCGGCCGTGGGAGAAGGCGTCGGTCATGACAGCACATTAGTACCGCCGCCATCCACACGCTAACTGTGGCCGTCCCGCGTGCCCCGGCGATTCCCGCTAGGCTAATCAGGTGAGTTCCGACCGCCAGCCCGCCATCGCCCGCGGCCTCTTTATCGCATTCGAAGGCGGGGACGGGGCCGGGAAATCAACCCAGGCCGCCGCCGTCGAACAGCGTTTGCAGCAGATGGGCCGGACCGTGCTCCGCACCCGGGAACCCGGCGGCACCCCTGTGGGGGAAAAGCTGCGCGCACTGGTGCTCGAACACGGCCACGGCGAGATCGATGCCCGCACCGAGGCCCTGATCTTCTCCGCCTCCCGGGCCGCCCACGTGGAACAGGTCATTCGTCCGGCACTCGAGCGCGGCGAGGTGGTGGTCTGCGACCGGTTCATCGACTCCTCCGTGGCCTACCAGGGTGCCGGCCGCGGGCTCGGCCTGGCGGCGGTGCGGGAGCTCAACCTGTGGGCCACCGACGGGTTGCTGCCCGACCTGACCGTGCTGCTGGACGTCGCCCCGCAGCAGGGCCGCGAGCGACGCACGGCCCGGGATGCTGCCGAGGACCGGCTGGAGTCCGAGGCCGACGACTTCCACTCGCGGATCCGGGACGCCTTTGTGGAACTAGCCGGCGGGGCCCCGGAGAAATACCTGGTCCTGGACGCCGCCGCCGACCGCGACGACCTGACCGGGGCCATCATGGCCCGCGTGCGGGAGCTGCTGGCATGAGCGTCTGGTCCGACCTGCCCGGCCAGGCCGCGGTGATTGAACAGCTCAGCCGGGCGGCCGCCGCCGAACGCCCCGCGCACGCCTGGCTCTTCACCGGCCCGCCCGGTTCCGGCCGCAGCAACGCCGCCAAGTCCTTCGCCGCGGCGCTGTTGTGCGACCACGCGGATCCGGCCGAACGCGGCTGCGGGGCCTGCCATGCCTGCCGCACGGTGCTGGCCGGTTCCAACGCCGATGCCACCCTGGTGGCCACCGAAAACGTGACGTTCTCCATCCAGGAGATGCGCGAACTGGTCGGCAAGGCGCAGGACAAACCGTCGTCGGGGCGCTGGCGCGTGATCATCATCGAGGACGCGGACCGGATGACCGAGCGCACCACCAACGTGCTGCTCAAGGCCATCGAGGAACCGCCGCCGCGGACCATCTGGATCCTGTGCACGCCCAGCCCGGCGGACGTCCTGGTGACCATCCGCTCGCGCTGCCGGCCGGTCAGCCTGCGCATTCCGCCGCCCGACGACGTCGCCGCCCTCCTGGTCCGCCGGGACGGCGCGGATCCCGAGCTCGCCGGCTTCGCCGCCCGGGTCTCGCAGAGCCACATCGGCGTGGCCCGCCGCCTGGCCACCGACGCCGACGCCCGCCACCGCCGCGACACCATTGTGCGGCTGCCGCTGCGGCTGCGCGGCGTCGCCGACGCCGTCTCCGCCGCCGGCGAACTCGTGGAGATCTCCAATGCCGACGCCGCGGCCGCCTCCGAACAGCGCAACGAGGCCGAGCGCGAGGCGCTGCTGGTCGCGCTCGGGGCACCCGAGAAGGGCGCCATGCCGCCGGCCATCCGCAGCCAGCTCAAGCGGCTGGAGGAAGACCAGAAACGCCGCGCCAAGCGCAGTGTCAGCGACTCGCTGGACCGCGTGATGATCGACCTGAGCACGTTCTTCCGCGACGTGCTCAGCCTCCAGCTGGGTACCGGCACCGAACTGGTCAACGAATACCTGCGCCAGGATCTGACCGCCTACGCGGAACGATCCACCCCCGAACAGACGTTGGGCAGAATGGACGCCATTGCCCAGGCCAGGCAGCGCCTGGGCACCAACGTTGCCCCCGTCCTCGCCATGGAAGCCATGGCCGTCAGCCTGCTCTGAGTCCGCCCCGGACCCGCACGCAGCACAATCCAGGAGCCGCCCGCATGCCCCGCACCCGCCCCAGGCACCCCGCTTCACCGCGCCGTTCCGCAGCAGCGGTGCTGGCCGCCGTCGTCCTCCTGCTGGGCACCGGCTGTTCCGTGATCGCCCCGGAACAGGAGCGCGAGCCCGCTGACCCGGCGCAGGTCACCAACGGCGTGGCCGAAGAACTGATGCCGTACTACACGCAGGACGTCGACTGGCAGCCGTGCGAGAAGGGGTTGGAGTGCGCGGACGTCGACGTGCCGCTCGACTACTCGGATGCCGGCGGCGAAAGCATCCAGATCGCCGCCATCCGCAGCGACGCCGGCGGTTCGGCACAGGGCTCGGTCCTGGTCAATCCGGGCGGCCCCGGCGGCTCCGGCTACGACCTGCTGCGCGATGGCCTCCAGACAATGTTTTCAGAGCGGCTCCGGAGCGAGTACGACCTGGTCGGCTTCGATCCGCGCGGCGTGCAGCGCTCGGCGCCGGTGACCTGCCAGACGGACGCCGAACGCGACGAGTCCCGGCAGATGGAGTACGACCGCGACTCGGCCGAGGACCTCCAGCGGGCGATCGACGATGCGGCCGAGCTCGCCGCCCAGTGCGCGGAGAAGACCGGCGAGGTTCTGGGCCATGTGGACACTGTCAGTGCCGCCAAGGACATGGACATCATTCGGGCCGTCGTCGGCGACGAAAAGCTAAACTACCTGGGCTTCTCCTACGGCACGTTCCTGGGCGCCACCTACGCGGGGCTGTTCCCGGAGCGGACCGGCCGGATGGTGCTGGACGGTGCGCTGGATCCCTCGCTGAGCAACGAGCAGATCACGCTCGGCCAGGCCGCCGCCTTCGAGGACACCATCCACGCCTACGCGGAGTTCTGCCTGGAGAACGCGGGCTGTCCGATGAGCGGCAGCGTGGACGACGCCGTGGCGCAGCTGCGCGATCTGATCCGCTCGGTCGAGGAGAGCCCCCTCACCGCATCGGACGGCCGCCTGGTACCGGTCGGCACCTTTGTCTCCGGCCTGCTGGTTCCCCTGTACGACGACGCCAGCTGGCCGATCCTCACCCAGGCGCTGACCAGCGCGTTCCAGGGCGACCCCAGCACCGTGTTGCTGCTGGCGGACAGCAGCGCCGGCCGCGATTCTGACGGCCGCTACACCAGCAACAGCACGTTCGCCTTCATGGCGGTCAACTGTTTGGACTATCCGATGGAGACCGATTTGGCCGCCATGCGTGAGGACGCCAAGGAACTGGAGCAGGCCTCCCCCACCCTCGGCCGCTACCTGGCCTACGGCGGGGCCAACTGCAAGAACTGGCCGTACGAGCCGACCGGTGAACGCGCCCCGATCCACGCCGAGGGGGCCGCGCCGATGCTGGTGATCGGCACCACCGGCGACCCGGCCACCCCCTACGAGTGGGCTGAAGCCATGGCCGCGGACCTGGCGTCGGCCACGCTGCTGACCTACGAGGGCGAAGGCCACACGGCGTACGGGCGCGGCAACACGTGCATCCGCGACGCGGTGGACAACTACTTCGCCGAGGGCACCATGCCGGCCGAGGGCACCGTCTGCTCCTGACCCGGCGCGGGGCCGGTCGTTTTGACCGGCCCGGCACGGCTCCCATATAGTTGTTCTTCGTGGATTCGGCCCGGAAACGGTCACAATCCCCGCCTCCTTAGCTCAGTCGGTAGAGCGTTTCACTCGTAATGAAAAGGTCGCCAGTTCGATTCTGGCAGGGGGCTCCAGATTCCGGGGCTCTTCCCGTTACACTAACGCTTCGGACGGGACGGCCCGTTCGTCTCGATCGACACGGGGACGGCCTCGTGGAATGGGTTCAGCCCTATGGTTTCCTCAACTGCGCAATCCATCTTTACGCCAGCCGCCCTCCTGCGCCTCGTTGTCGGCTGGGGCGCCGTCATCGGACTGGTCTTCGCCGGGCCCCTGCTCGAGCCACCAGTTCCCGAATGGCTGCTGGTCACGGCACTCATAGTCATCGTTGGGGTCATACTGGTTTGCTCCTTCGGGGTGGTGCACGAAGCCGAGCATCTAGCCCACCGACTTAATGACCCCTACGGCTCCCTGGTCCTCACACTCTCGATCGTGCTGATCGAGGTGGTGCTCATTTCCGCCGTCATGCTGGGACCCGGCGAGCACCCCACCATCGCCCGAGACTCGGTCATGGCCGTGTCGATGATCATCCTCAACGGGGTGATCGGGCTCTCTGTTGTCGCTGGTGCAATCAAGCACGGCAATTTGGGCCACAACCGAACCGGCACCTCCTCCTACCTCGCCCTGCTCATCGTTCTCGCCTCGCTGGCGTTTGCCCTGCCGGCCCTGATCGGGCGTGACGGCTCCTACACGCCGGAGCAGGCGATCCCCATCATCGTGCTGACCCTCGCCCTCTACGCCTTCTTCCTCTACCGGCAGATGGGTAGGCAAGCCAACGACTTCCGTGAAGTCGATTCCCGCTTCGCCGGCGGTTCGAACGCACCCGGCAGTGACGCAGCGGTGCAGGGCCGCAGTAACGTCACCCAGGTCGTCGCCGAACATCGGACCGAGGTATTGCTGCGGACCGCATTGCTCATCGTGACGGTACTGCCCATCGTGCTTTTGTCACACGACATGGCCACGCTTCTGGATGACGGGCTCGAACGCGTCGGTGCCCCGGTGGCACTTTCGGGCATTCTTATCGCCATAATTGTTTTCTTGCCGGAGTCGATCACCTCCGTGCGCGCAGCGTTGCAGGGCGAGATTCAGCGTGTCAGCAATTTGTGTCACGGTGCCCTGGTATCCACGGTAGGCCTGACAATCCCCGCCGTCCTCATTATCGGTTCCCTCACTGGTCAAGCCGTCGTGCTCGGCGAGTCACCAGTAAACCTGTTACTCCTTGGCGTCACGCTGATGCTGTCGGTGACAACGCTTGCTTCCAAGAGGGTGACGGCGATGCACGGCGCAGCCCATATCGTGGTTTTCGCGGTGTACGGCCTCGCCGTATTTGCCTAAGGCCGTGCGGTGACCCGGCTTGGTGCCATCCCACCCAGGCCGGCCGAGTAGTTTGGAATCAGGGCGGCGCGGGCGATGACCACTTCGCGGTTGTAGCCTCCGAGGCATGGCCCAGGGGCTCACGCAACAACCCCTAGAATTCAACGGTTCTGAGGGTTTTCTCATGCGGCGCGACAAAGGTACTGGATCCCGCGCACTCCCTTTGGGTAAGTCGGTGTTTCAAGCTGACTGTCACTCTTTCGCCAAGGTGCGGCGGTCGGCGCAACTCGGGGGCAGCATCTTCCCCTGACCCCCAGGGGCCTGCGAAACTGCAATATGGCCATGGGCTCCCCAAACCGGCACCCGGGCGCTTCCCAGCACCCTGCGGACTCCGTCGAGGGAGACTTGCTTGCCATCGCCACGGGCTGGGCGGAGGCAATCGTCAGTAACGACGCGGACCGCATCGCCACGTTCGTCACGGACGATTGGGTCATCGTCTCTGAATCTGGAGTCTCCCCGGGGGAAAAGTTCCTCACCCTCGTCGCGTCCGGTGACCTGACCCATTCAGCTATGGACGTCGTGGGGCAGACCCGGATCCGTGTGTGGGGTGACACCGCGGCCCTGACGTCCCGCATCACTAGCACCGCACACTATCTGGGCCGCCAAAGTGACGCCGATGAGTGGACCACGGACATCTTCGTTAAACGGGACGGCCGCTGGCGCTGTGCCCTTACCCACTACACGGCGGCAAAACCATCGCCCTGAACGTGGCAAGCGGCGGCAAAGGCGCAACGCGGAACCTGCCTTGCACTCTACTGCAGCTCGAGCCCGTGTTGGCAGGCGCCGGCTCGATGATTAGCTTTGCCCAGTCCCAACGAGGGCAGTCCCTGCGCTGAACCTCCCCCGTACTTCGACGAATGTGAGCCTGTCCCGCTGCGGCAGATTCTGCCATGGCTTCGATCCGTCGCAGGGGTCCGGGCTTAGGCGGCCCCGAGGGCAGGGTGCAGGTCAGTGCTTCAGGCCGGCCAGCAGGCGCTCGGCATCGGTTAGGTCCGCGAGCACGACGGCGGCGCGGCGGCGCACGTTCTCGACGCCGGCTTCGTAGCCTTGGCTGCCGCCAAGCCTGACCATCGCCGCGGCCTGGGCGGCCGCCGCCAGGGAGTTGCCCGCCCTGGAAAGGCTGCGGTGGACATCTGCCAGCACGCCGCCGGGAATATCCAAGCCGTCGGTGGGATGCAGCGACTGGGCGGTGGTGCAGCAGCTGCGCACGCGCGGCAGGAGGCCGGCCAGCTGGTCGGCTATCGGCAGCAGCTCGCAGTAGAGACCGTCATCCTCCACGCCCTCGAGGACCTGGTGGTAGCGCTCCAGGGCACGCCGGAAACGGTCGTGCGCGCGGCGCCAAATCCCCTTGCCGAGTTCCTTATCCTCCCGGCGGGCCTGCCGGGCGGCACCGAAGAGCGCCACCGGCCCTACAGGTACTGTCCGGGTCCGGTGTGCCGTTCGCCGCCCTGCACCGGGCCGGCGTTCTCCCCCTCGGCTCCGGTGGCCCGGCGCGGTTCACCGTCGTCGCCAATCACGACGCCGGGCGCGATCATGGTGCCGGGCGGCAGTTGGCGCATTTGCATGCGGGCCGCCATCTGCTGGTTGAGGGCCTGCTGCGCCGCGATGGCGGTCTGGATGCCGTGGAAGAGGCCCTCCAGCCAGCCGACCAGCTGCGCCTGGGCGATGCGCAGCTCGGCGTCCGACGGCGTGGAGTCGTCGGTGAACGGCAGGTTGATCCGGTGCAGTTCCTCGATCAGCTCCGGTGCCAACCCGTCCTCAAGCTCCTTGACGGACCGCTCATGGATTTCGGCCAGCCGGACGCGGGCTGCATCGTCCAGCGGGGCGCTGCGCACTTCCTCGAGCAGTTGGCGGACCATCGTGCCGATCCGCATGACCTTCGCCGGTTCATCGACCAGGTCGGCCAGCGCCGAATTGCCGCGGCCGGACCGCCGCGCGGCGGGACCCGGCCCCGGGTTCAGTGGCTCTCCGCCGGCCGGGCTGTGGCCGCTGGGCAGCGCGGGGAGGATGACCGGTTCTGCCGGCTGCGGCGTCTGCTCTTCGCTCATGTTTTCATCTTGCCAGAGACGGACAGTGGGCGCAGAGCATATCCGGTCAGCAGCAGCGTCCCTGCGGGTTGTTCTCCTGCCGGTCCGTCTTGTCCCGCCAGAACTCGCGCTCGCTCATCGGCTCCGTGCCGGGATGTGCCCGCCGGTGGTGCCGAAGATAGTCCTGATAGGCGTGCTCGCCCATCACCCCTTGGAAGAACCAGGCGAACCTCTGCCAGCCGCTCCTGGCCATGGGCCAGATGACGCCGGACATCAGTGCCCCGCCTTGGTGCGCCCGGTATCGGCGGGCAGCTCGTTCCATTGTTTCTCCAGTTCCTTCTCCGGCCGGGTAGCCACGAGGCCGGACGGCGCGTAGATGGCGGAGACCACCGCGGGGTCCTCGTGCGAGGGTTCCCCGCCCAGCCGCCAAGACTTATAGGTGGCGATGAGTGCGGTGGCGATGACAATGATGGTCAGCACCACGAACACGATGGACAGCGTGCCCTGCACCCCGGTGTTGCGGACCACCGCCTCCATTTCCGCCACCGAGGCGGCGTTCCCAAGGCTCGTCTCGCCGGCCGCCAGTGCCTCGCGGTGGGCGATGTGATTGGCCCAATAGCCCACCTTCACATCGGGGCTGAAGATCTTCAGGATCGAGGCCCAAATGGTGATGACGGCGGCGAAGGCCAGCGGCAGCCCGATGATCCACAGGTATTTAAACGCCCCGCGCTTGGCCGCGATGGCGAGGCAGACCGCGAGCGCGATGGCCGCCAGCAGCTGGTTGGCGATGCCGAAGAGCGGGAAGAACGTGTTGATGCCGCCCAGTGGATCCGTGACGCCCAGGATGAGAATGTAGCCCCAGCCCGCCACCATGATGGCCGTGCAGATCCAGACGCCGGGACGCCAGGACATGTTCTTGAATTTCGGCAGGACGTTGCCGACGGTGTCCTGCAGCATGAAGCGGGCCACGCGGGTGCCGGCGTCGACCGCGGTGAGGATGAACAGCGCCTCGAACATGATGGCGAAGTGGTACCAAAAGCCCATCATCCCGATGCCGCCGATCAGCCCCTGCATGATGTGAGCCAGGCCGACGGCGAGGGTGGGCGCGCCGCCGGTGCGCGAAACCACCGATTCCTCGCCGACATTGCTAGCCAGGTCGGTTAGCATGTCCGGTGTCAGGTTGACGCCGGCCAGGCCCAGGCCGTTGACGAAGGCCACTGCGCCTTCGACCGTGCCGCCGGTGGCCGCCGCGGAAGCGTTCATCGCGAAGTAGATACCGCGGTCGATCGAGATGGCCGCGACCAGCGCCATGATAGCCACGAAGGACTCCATCAGCATTCCGCCGTAGCCGATGAAGCGGGTTTGCCTCTCCTTCTGCACCATCTTGGGCGTGGTTCCCGAGGAGATCAGCGCGTGAAATCCCGAGAGTGCGCCGCAGGCAATGGTGACGAAGAGGAAGGGAAACAGCGAACCGGCCACCACGGGGGCGTCGTCGCGGCCGGCGAACTCGCTGAACGCCGGCACGTTGATCTCCGGGCGCACCAGCACGATGGCCAGCGCCAGCATCAGGATGGTGCCGATCTTCATGAACGTGGAGAGGTAGTCCCGCGGGGCCAGCAGCAGCCACACCGGCAGTACCGCCGCGATGAAGCCGTAGATGATGATGCCCCAGGCGATGGTGGTCCTGTCCAGCGTGAAGACCGCTGCGCCCCACTCGGTGTCCGCGATCATCCCGCCGCCGATGATGGCGGCGATCAGCAGCACGAAGCCGATGAGGGAGACCTCGCTGACTTTGCCCGGCCGGAGGAAACGCAGGTAGATGCCCATGAAGATGGCGATGGGGATGGTCATCGCCACCGAGAAGACGCCCCATGGCGATTCGCCCAGGGCGTTTACCACTACCAGGGCCAGGATCGCCACGATGATGATCATGATGGTCAGCGTGGCGATCAGGGCAGCCGTGCCGCCGATGACGCCGAGTTCCTCGCGGGCCATCTGGCCCAGCGAACGGCCGCCGCGGCGCATGGAGAAGAACAGCACCAGGTAGTCCTGGACCGCCCCGGCCAGGACCACGCCGACGATGATCCACAGGGTACCCGGCAGGTAGCCCATCTGCGCCGCGAGGATGGGACCGACCAGCGGACCGGCGCCTGCGATGGCGGCGAAGTGGTGGCCGTAGAGCACGCGGCGGTCGGTTGCGACGAAGTCCTTGCCGTCCGCGTTGTACTCAGCCGGCGTCGCCCTCAGGTCGTTGGGGCGGGTGAGCTTGTTCTCGATGAACTTGGAGTAGAACCGGTAGGCGATGAAATACGTGCAGACGGCCGCGAAGACGAACCAGATGGCGTTAATCGTTTCGCCCCGCGAAAACGCGAGGATGCTCCAACTCACGGCGCCCAGCAGGGCGATGGCCACCCAGATCACGATCTTGGTTGGGGTCCACCTGTGGGCATCGGCCTCCGCGGCCGGATCCAGCGCTACCGGCGGGAGGCTGGGATCCTGCACCAGCACGTCGGATGTGGCACCGCTCTCCCCGGGTTGCCCGGGCCTGGGCCCGCTGAATTTCTCGCTCATGATGCTCCCCTCATGGAACGCCGTCCGCTTTTACGCAGCACCGTAGCAGCGACGCCGCTTGGAGGGAACGGGAAGGCCGATTTCAGGAGGTAGTGAGCAGGATCTTGCCGGTGTGTTCGCCGGAATCGAAGTACTCGTGGGCCGCCGCCGCGTCCGACAGGGCGAACGTGCGGTGCATCTGGGGCTTGACGTCGCCGGAGACGACCAGCGGCCAGACATGCTCGGCTACCGCCCGCATGATGGCGGCTTTCTCCTCTGCGGGCCTGGCCCGGAGGGTCGTGCCGATGACTGCCCCGCGTTTGGCCATCAACTGGCCGAGGTTCAGTTCGGCCTTGGCCCCGCCCTGCAGCCCGATCACCACCAGCCGTCCGGAGGTGGCGAGCGCGTCCACGTTGCGCTGCAGGTATTTGGCGCCCACCACGTCCAGGATGACGTCGGCGCCCCGGCCTCCGGTGGCGTCCTTGATCCGCTCGACGAAGTCTTCCTCGCGGTAGTTGATCAGCACCTCGGCGCCCAGCCCACGCGCGACGTCGAGCTTTTCCCGGCTGCCGGCCGTCACCGCAGGGATCGCACCGAACGCGGCAACCAGCTGGACGGCCATCGTGCCGATGCCGCCGGCACCGCCGTGGATCAGCACCGTTTCCCCGGCCTGCACACCCGCGGCCATGAAGAGATTGGAAAAGACGGTGGCCGCCACCTCCGGCAGGGCCGCGGCCGTCACCACATCGATTCCCCGCGGGACCGGAAGCACCTGGCCCGCCGGAACCGCCACCTGCTCGGCGTAGCCGCCGCCGGCCAGGAGGGCGCACACTTCGTCGCCCACCCGAAGCCCGCCGACGCCCGGGCCGACCGCGGCTACCCGGCCCGATACTTCCAGGCCGGGGATCTCGGATGCGCCGGGCGGCGGCGGGTAGACGCCCAGGCGCTGCTGGACGTCGGCGCGGTTGACGCCCGCGGCGGCGACGTCGATCACCACCTCGCCCTCGGCCGGTTGCGGGGCTTCGGTGTCCCGCATGCTCAGGACCTCGGGTCCGCCTGCTCCGTCGTAGAAAACCGCCTTCATACCAGCCTTTCGCCTTGTCCTGGGCATCAAAACCCCGGTGCCTGCGCGCTTTGCCCGGGTAGTCCCCTCCGTGTCAGACTACAAGGTGAGGAAGGTTGTCCGAGCGGCCGAAGGAGCTGGTCTTGAAAACCAGTAGGCGGTAACCCCGTCTCATGGGTTCAAATCCCATACCTTCCGCTTCGCAGCAGGTGTCCGGGCCGTTCGGCCCGGGCACCTGCTGCATTTGTGCTCCCAGACCATGCCGCGGTTCCGGGCCCGCCGCGCCGGATGGGCCGGACGCCGGCCATCCGAACGCCGGCCATCCGGCGTCAAGTATTCTGGCCCGGTGCTCCCCCGGTATACCCTCGGCTAGGAGTCGTTCGCACCAAAGCTTGAGGAGTCCCCCGTGCCCTGCCTGCCAGCACCTGTCCGCCGCCCGCTCAAGGCGGCCGCCGCCGTCGTTCTTCTGGCGATGCTCAGCGGATGCGGGGGTGAAACGGAGGAACCGCCGCGGGATGAATCCGGTGCCGTGACGGAGGCCGCCTCTGCCGGCGCCTACGCGATCAAGGTGGGCGACTGCCTGAACAATCCAGACACCGACCGCCTGACCGAGGTGGAGTTCGTGCCGTGCGACCAGGCCCACGAGCTGGAGGCGTTCGCCGCCAGCAACCTGCCCGAGGGCGACTTTCCCGGCGACGAGGAAGTGGCGGCCAAGGCCGAGGAGTTCTGCGTGGCCGAGTTCGAGGCCTTCGCCGGCATCCCCTACGACGATTCGGCCCTGGAGCTGACCTACCTGAACCCGACCGAGGCCAGCTGGACCGGCGAGGAAGACCGGGAGCTGCTGTGCCTGCTCGGCGAGGAAGGCTCGAAGCCCGTCACCGGCACGCTCAAGGACGCCCGGCGGTAGCTTCCGGCCGTCGCCCGGAGCTGGCTTCCCGGTGATAGCTCCGGCTGGCTTCCCGAAGCTGGCTTCCAGAACGTCGCCCCGGCCCTCCTGTCAAGAGCGGGAGCCGTTCTCCGGCCAGATTTAAACGTTCTTTCACAGAAGTCTTCCCCTGCTTCTGGCCCTCGGGTAACCTCCCGTTCATCCGTGCCCGCTGGACTGGGGGCGGTGCGCCCTGTGCACCGTGCAACCAGCTGTGCCGCAGCCCTTTCCTGCGGTGCGAGGAGCATTACTTCCACCTGAGAGATAGGGCCACATGGCTACTTCATCACCGAGGACCGCGCTGGCTGCGGTCCTGACGGCAGGCTTGGTGGCGGCGCCTTTCGCCGCGTTGCCTGCGCACGCGGCCGATCCGGTCGAGCTGAATCTGCTGAGCATCAACGATTTCCACGGGCGGATCGACGCGAACACGGTCAAGTTTGCCGGCACGGTGGAGCAGCTCCGCGCGCAGAACCCCGAGGGGACGCTGTTCACCTCCGCCGGCGACAACATCGGCGCCTCCGTCTTCGCGTCCTCCACGCAGCAGGACCGGCCGACCATCGATGTGCTCAACGCCCTGGAATTGGCGACGACGGCGGTGGGCAACCACGAGTTCGACGGCGGCTTCGCCGACCTGGCCGACCGTGTGGCGGCCGCGTCCGACTACCCGCAGCTGGGCGCCAACGTGTACCGGGCCGGCACCACGGAGCCGGCCCTGCCCGAGTATGAGCTGGCCACGGTCAACGGCGTGAGCGTCGGCGTGATCGGAGTGGTCACCGAGGAAACCTCCTCGCTGGTGTCCCCGGGCGGAATCGCGGAGCTGGAGTTCGGCGACCCGGTGGACGCCGTCAACCGGGTGGCGGCCGGGCTGACCGACGGCGAAGGCGACGAAGCCGACGTCATCATCGCGTCCTTCCACGAGGGAGCGAACACCAACACCGATCTGGGCGGCGCGGCAGGCGCCAGCGCCGTGTTCAACCGGATCGTCAACGAGACCAGCCCGGACGTTGACGTCATCTTCAATGGCCACACCCACCAGGCCTACAGCTTCGACGCCCCGGTCCCGGGCGCGGAGGGCAAGACCCGGCCCGTGGTGCAGGCCGGCTCCTACGGCGAGAACATCGGCCAGGTGCAGCTGAGCTATGACGCCGGGACAGACGAGGTCGTGGCGCACACCGGGGCCGTGGTGCCGCGCACCAAGACCGCGGACGGGGACCTGGTGGCCGACTATCCGCGGGTCGCCGAGGTGTCAGCGATCGTCCAGGCCGCACTCGAGCACGCCGCGGAGATCGGCGCCCAACCGGTCGGCTCAGTCACCGCCGACATCACCACCGCGTTCCTGCCCGACGGGCCGGATGCCGGCACGGAGCCGGACCGCGACGACCGCGCCTCCGAATCGACGCTGGGCAACCTGGTCGCCGACTCGCTGCTGGCATCGCTGTCTTCCGCCGAACGCGGCGGCGCGGAAATCGGCGTGGTGAACCCCGGCGGTCTGCGCAACGAGCTCTACTACGCGCCCGACGGCACGGTCACCTACGCCGAGGCCAACGCGGTGCTGCCCTTCCTGAACAACCTGTGGACCACCACGCTGACCGGCGCGCAGGTCGAGGCCATGCTGGAGCAGCAGTGGCAGCGCACCGCCGCCGGCGACGTGCCGAGCCGCGCCTATCTGCAGCTTGGCCTGAGCAAGAACGTCAACTACACCTACGACCCGGCCCTGCCCGAGGGCGAGCGCATCACCGGCGTCTGGGTCAACGGCGAACCGCTGGATCCGGAACGCGGCTACCGCGTGGGCACCTTCAGCTTCCTGGCCCAGGGCGGCGACAACTTCCACATCTTCAACGACGGGACCGACACCCGCGACTCGGGCCTGGTGGACCGCGACGCGTGGATCGCCTACCTCCGGGGCAACAGCCCGATCTCCCCGGACTTCGCCCGCCGCAGCGTGCAGCTCACCGGCGCCCCCGAATCCGTCAGTCCCGGCCAACAGGTCAGCGTGCAGGTCGCCAAGCTGGACCTGACGTCGCTGGGCGCCCCGGTGACCACCGAGGTGTCGCTGGCCTACGTCGACGCCGCGGGCACCAGCACCGCACTGGGCACCTTCCCGGTGGCCGACGGCGCTGCCTCCATAGAGTTCACCGCACCGACCGCGCTGGACGGCGGCTACTTCCAACTGACCGCGGACGCGTCCGGAACCACCTTCCGGCTGCCCGCCGCCCCCATCGCCGGAGACACCGGCGGCGACCATGTGGTCATCAACGAGGCGTACCTGTCCGGCGGCAGCGCCGGCGCGGCCTACCGGAACAAGTTCGTGGAGCTGTACAACCCCACGGATGGCGACATCAGCCTCGACGGCTGGTCGCTGCAGTACCGCTCGGCCACCGGCACCGGAAACCCGAGTGCCGTGGCAGAACTGTCCGGCAGCATCAAGGCCGGCGGACACTACCTCGTGCAGGCCAATTCGAACGGCAGCTCCGGCGAAGAGCTGCCGGAACCGGACCTCGTGACCGGCATGGCCCCGTCCGGCACGAGAGGAACCCTCGTGCTGTCGAACCAGGCCGGTGCGGTGGCGGACCTGGGCACCGGCTCGGTCGTCGACCGCGCCAACGTGGTGGACCTGTTGGGCTACGGCACCTCGAACACCTTTGAAACCGAGGCGGCCCGGGCGCCGGACAACAACCAGGACGTCCGGTCGCTGAACCGCGCCGACGGAACGGACACCGACAACAACTCCGCGGACTTCAGCCTCAGCGAAGACATCACCCCGCAGGGCACCGGCGGGGGTGACGGCGGCGGCGATCCCGATCCGCAGCCGCGGTCCGTGGCCATCGCCGAGATCCAAGGCACCGGCATGCAGTCCCCGCTGGCCGGCCAGACCGTGGCCACCCGGGGCGTGGTTACCGCTGCCTACGCCACGGGCGGCTTTGACGGCTACTACATCCAGACGGAGGGCACTGGCGGCGACACCGACGTGGCAGCCCGGACGGCGTCCGATGCCGTCTTCGTCTACTCCCCGGCTACCGTCGGCCAGGTGGAGGCCGGCGACTTCGTGGAGGTCACGGGCAAGGTCAGCGAGTTCCACGGGCTGACCGAGCTCACGGTGGCCGCCGACGGACTCAAGCTGCTCACCGAGGCGGCCGCGGCCCCGAAGGCGGCCGCCATCGGTTGGCCCGAGACCGACGACGAGCGCGAGAAGTTCGAGGGCATGCTGCTGGCTCCCCAGGGCGGCTTCACCGTCACCGACAACTACTCCCTGAACCAGTACGGTGAAATCGGCCTGGCCGCCGGGAACTCCCCGCTGGTGCAGCCGACCGCCGTCGGGACCTACGGTTCGGACGCGTTCTGGGCCGAAACCGAGAAGAACGCCGCCCTGGCCGTCACGCTGGACGACGGCTCAAGCGTCAACTATCTCGGCGCCGACGCGAACAAGGACATCCCGCTGCCCTACCTCTCCGCCGACGATCCGGTCCGGGTGGGGTCCCCCGCCGCGTTCACCACGGACGTGGTGCTGGACTACCGTTTCAACCTGTGGCGGTTCCAGCCGCTGGGCCACCTGACGGTGGAGAACGCCGGAACGGTCCAGCCGGCGTCGTTCCAGGACACCCGCACCGCCTCCCCCGAGGAGGTGCGCGGGGACGTGAAGGTCGCGTCGTTCAACGTGCTGAACTACTTCACCACCACGGGCGACCAAGTGCCGGACTGCAACGCGTACCTGGACCGCGACGGCACCCCGATCACGGCCCGCGGGTGCGACGCCCGCGGCGCCTGGGACGCGGCGAACCTGGAACGCCAGCAGGCCAAGATCGTTGCCGCGATCAACGCCTTGGACGCGGACATCGTCGCGCTGGAGGAGATCGAGAACTCCGCCCAGTTCGGCAAGGACCGCGACGCCGCCCTTGCCACGCTGACCAAGGCACTGAATGCGGATTTCGGCGACGCCCGCCACGACGGGAAGCATTCGGGCAAGGGGCCGCAGCACGGCGGCTGGGACTACGTCCGGTCCCCGGAGGAGCTGCCGGCGCTGGCGGATGAGGACTTCATCCGCACGGCCTTCATCTACAAGAAGGACGCGGTGAAGACGGTCAAGGAGTCGGTGATCCACAACGACACCGAGGCCTTCGCCAACGCCCGCAAGCCGTTGGCCCAGGCCTTCAAGGCCAAGAACGGCCCCTCGGATACCTTCATCGTGATCGCCAACCACTTCAAGTCCAAGGGTTCGGGGCCCAGCTCGGGCGAGAACGCCGACCACGGCCAGGGTGCCTGGAACGCAGCCCGCACCGCGCAGGCGCACTCCCTGGTGGAGTTCGCGGATCGGCTGCAGGAGCAGTTCCGGACCAACAAGGTGCTGCTGACCGGCGACTTCAACTCCTACGCGAAGGAGGACCCGATCAGGGTCCTGACCGACGCCGGGTACGTCGACCAGGGCGCCAAGACAGGCGAGCACAGCTACAGCTTCGGCGGCATGGTCGGCTCGCTGGACTACATCTTCGCCTCGCCCGCCGCGGACGCGAAGGTCACGGGCGCCGACATCTGGAACATCAACTCGGTGGAGTCGATCGCGCTGGAGTACAGCCGGTACAACTACAACGCCACCGACTTCTATGCGCCGCACCCCTACCGGGCCAGCGACCACGATCCGATCATCGTGGGCCTGGACATGGGCAAGGACAAGTAAGGCGGCAACGCCGGTAAAAAACCACCGCGTAGGCCCTCCCGCATCGGGAGGGCCTACGTCGTCCTTGGCCGGGTCAGTACCCCGGAACCCCGCTCGCGACGACGTCGGTGTCCGCCTGCTCCGAGCCGGCCAGGCTTCTGTTGTCGGCCGCCGCCAGGATGGCGCGCGCGATCCGGTCCGCATCCTGCAGCGTGCGTCCGCCGGTGTCGCCCGGTGCTCCGGCCTCGGCGGCGATCGAGGTGCCCCACTGCACCGAGGACAGCTGCAGTCCGATCACGTACAGGCTTCGGGCCGGATGGCCGTTTCGGTCCAGCGGACGGTAAGGGGGCAGCGTCACATCCAGGCCCGACCCAGTCACCGGCTGCCCGTTGGGGCCGACCATCAGCCTCGGCCGGACCAGGCCGTCCTCGAGCATCCGGCGCAGCAGCGGCGACCGGTTGTGGGCCACCCGGTTGGCCGGCATCATCGCCTCCACCAGGTACGCCCCGGTGTATTCGGCTCCGTCGACCCACGGCGACGTCACCCGGAACCGGCCGCTGTCCGGGTCCACCTCGTAGACCGGCTCCGGCCCGGCGAACCGGACGATGCCGGCCCGCACCAGGGCGGCCAGCTGCTCGATGCGCTGGGCCGGCGGTCCGCTGGCCAGCCCTTCGACCAGCGGTTCGAACCAGCCGCGCAGCTCGGCCAGCCAGGATTCCTCCGTGATGCCGCCGTCGGCCACAATCTTCTTCAGCAGCGAGCGCCCGGCGTTGAGTGCCCCGATGGCCATCTTGAGCGGGTCGTCGGTGCCGCGGGCGGAACCTTGGGCATCGTCATCCAGATAGTCCAGCACCGCCTGCTGGTAGTCCGCCTCGGCGGGGAACTTGCGCCCGCTAAACGGCTTGGCCAGTGCCTCCACGTCGAGCAGCCGGTGCCCGGCGACCCGTTCCGACAGGTAGGCCCCCGCCCGCACCAGCAGGGTGCGGCTGCCGGGCTCGGTCTTCTCCGCCAGCAGTTGCTCCAGCCCGGCCAGCAGCTCCTCCGGCGGCACGCTCAGGCACTCCGGTTCCACGCGCGCGAGCGTGGAGTAGTAGGCCCAGTAGACGTCGCGGTGCAGCATCGGCCACAGGTCGTGGTCGAAGCCGGGCTGCACGCCGGCTTCGGCGAACAGGCGGGCCGCGTGCGTGGTGAAATGCCGCAGCTCCACTCCGGCCGGGATGTAGCTGTCGATCCGGGCCTTCGCCCGGTACGGCGTGCCCCGGCGGGAGCCGGCCACCAGCCGCGGTTCCTTCCCCGAGGGGACGTAGCGCAGCGGCTCGGTGTCCGTCGCCGGGAGGAACCGTCCGCCGCGGCCCTCGGTAACCTGGACCATCAGGTCGAAAAAGTTCAGCCCCATGCCGCGCACCAGCACCGTGCGGCCGGGCGGGAGCCGGTCCCAGTCCACGTCGGCCGGCACATTGGGCGGCAGGTAGTTCAGGCCGTGCCGGGCCGCTGCATCCTGAAGCTGCTGCTGCTCCGGATTCAGCGCCGCGGGGACGTGCCCCAGGGCAAGCACCACGGCGTCCGCCGCCACGGTGGCACCGTCGGCCAGCTCAAGCTGCCATTCGCCGTCGTGCTCCGAGAGACCGGTGGCCTCCGCCGGATGCACGGTGAGGGAGACGTCCGCCCCGGTCCGGGCGGCCAGCTGCGCGAAGGTCCAAGTCAGGTAGCGCCCGTACAGTGCCCGGCTGGGAAAATCGGCCGGCCCCAGCGCAGCGGCTTCCTCGCGGTCGTCCTGCGGCACCTCGGCAAAGCTGCCGCCCGCCACGGCGGAGCGCCAGGCCTCGAAGGTCATGCCCGCCACTGGATCGGGGCCCACCTGCTCCGTCCCCGGGGCCGGAACCACCGTGGGGAACAGGCAGGGGGTGTTCATCAGGAACAACCGTGACTGGCCCGGCTGCCAGACATGCCCCGCGCCGGGCGGGTAGGGATCGATCAGGTGGATCCGCAGCCGCGCCCCGCCGTGGGCCCGGTGGTTGGACAGCAGCCGCTCCAGCACGGAGGTGCCCCGCGGGCCGGCGCCCACGATCGCCACACGGTAACTGCCCGGATTGTCCATCCGTCTAGCCTACGGGTTGGATACCTGCTCCCCCGTGGCGGCATGCCTAGGATGGGTCCATGGCCAAGGACACCGCGCATCTGCCCCAGGACGACTTCATCTGGCTCGAGGACATCTACGGCGACAAGCCCCTGGAGTGGGTGAAGGCGCAAAACCAGCGCACCGAGGCCAAGCTCGTGGACGACTCGTTCACGGCGCTGGAGGCCGGCATTCTGGAGGTCCTGGACGCGGAGGACCGGATCCCGGCCGTCATCAAGCGCGGCCCGCACTACTACAACTTCTGGCGGGACAAGGCCAACCCCCGCGGCCTGCTGCGCCGCACCAGCTGGGAGAGCTACCTGACCGATTCCCCGGACTGGGAGGTGCTGCTGGACGTTGACGCGCTGGCCGCCGCCGAGGGCGTCGACTGGGTCTATGCCGGCTCGTCCTTCCTGCGCCCGGCGGACGGCACCAGCTACCGGCGTGCCATGCTGCGGCTCTCCCCCGACGGCGGCGACGCGGTGCGGCTGCGCGAGTTCGACGTCGAGGACCGCGCCTTCGTGCCCGGCGGCTTCGACATCCCGGTGGCCAAGAGCTATGTCTCCTGGCTGGACGAGGACCGCCTCCTGCTGGGCACCGACTTCGGCCCCGGTTCGCTGACCACCTCTTCCTATCCGCGGACCAGCCGCATCCTGCGCCGCGGCCAGGCTTTGGAGGCGGCCACGGAGTACTTCGATGTCCCCGGGGACCACATGCTGGCCCAAGTGGGCCACGACTCCACCCCCGGCTTCGAACGGGACGTGGCGGTGGACGTCATCGATTTCTTCAACTACCGCACCTACCTGCGGCGCGACGGCGGGTGGCTGCCCATCGAGGTTCCCACCGACGTGAACGTGGATCTCCACCGCCAGTGGCTGCTGCTGCGGCCGCGGGGCGACTGGGAGCTGGACGGCACCGTCCACCCGGCCGGCTCCCTGCTCGCCGCCGACCTGGAGGCTTTCCTCGCCGGCGACCGTTCCCTGCAGGTCCTCTTCGCCCCCGACGCCGCAACCTCATTGCAGTCCTGGAGCTGGACCCGGAACTACCTGCTGCTCAACCTGCTGCAGGACGTCTCGTCCCGGATCCTGGTGCTGGATCCCGCCGCGCAGTGGGCCGCCTCAGAACTCCGGGACTGCCCGCCGCTGCACGCCGTGGATGCGTCCGGGGTGGACGACGACGAATCCGACGACTACTGGCTGGTGGCCACCGGCTACCTCACGCCGTCGACCCTCTCGCGCGGCACCATCGGCGGGCCGGCGCTGGAAGTCAAGGCATCGCCGTCGTACTTTGACGCCTCCGCCTACGAGGTCCAGCAGCACTTCGCCACCTCCAAGGACGGCACGCAGGTGCCCTACTTCCAGGTCGGTTCCAAGGATCTTGCGTACGACGGCGGCAACCCGGTGTTGCTCTCGGGTTACGGCGGGTTCGAAGTCGCTCGGACGCCCGGCTACAGCGGCACGGTGGGACGGGCCTGGCTGGAACAGCGCAGCGAGGAGGGCCGCGGCGGCGTGTACGTGGTGGCCAACATCCGCGGCGGCGGCGAGTACGGCCCGGGCTGGCACCGGGCGGCGCTCCAAGCCAACCGGCACCGCGCCTACGAGGACTTCGCCGCGGTGGCGCAGGACCTGATGGACCGCGGGGTCACCCGCCGGGAGCGGCTGGGCTGCGCCGGCGGATCGAACGGCGGCCTGCTGGTCGGAAACATGCTGACCGGCTACCCGCACCTTTTCGGCGCGGTGTCGTGCGGGGTGCCGCTGCTGGACATGGCCCGCTACACCAAGCTCTCCGCCGGTTACTCCTGGATTGCGGAGTACGGAGACCCCGAGGACCCGGCGCAGTGGGAGTTCATCCGCACGTTCTCGCCCTACCACCTGCTCCAGCCGGGCACCGAATACCCCGACACACTCATCTGGACCGCCACCTCGGACGACCGGGTGGGTCCGGTGCAGGCCCGGAAGATGGCCGCGCGGATGCAGGAGCTCGGGGTCGGGAACGTCTGGTTCCACGAAGCCCTCGAGGGCGGCCACGCCGGCGCCAGCGACAACAAGCAGACGGCCCGGTTGCAGGCACTCTCGCACGCGTTCCTGTGGCGCGCGCTGACCGGCTGAGCCCTTCGCGGTTTTGCTCTTGGCCCGGGATTCTGGGTAGTCTTGTGAGGCTAGCAATAGCGTATGGAGACGTGCCAGAGCGGCCGAATGGACTTCACTGCTAATGAAGGGTCGGGGTTAAACTCGACCGGGGGTTCAAATCCCCCCGTCTCCGCGTCAACTCCCCCGGGAAACCGGGGGAGTTTTTGCGTCTCAAGGACCGAACCAGCGGGCCAGCGCGTCCTCCAGCCCCCGACCGGTCCCGTCCCCCGTCCACGCAACATGCCCGTCGGGCCGGATCAACACCGCGGCCGGAGCGCTGACCGAACCAATCACGGGAAGCTCCCACCCGCCGTCGTATCCGGCGTCCACCATTTGCACCCGGTCCGCCCACTGCCCCAACCCGATGCTGCCCGGCGCGCCGAGGTTCAGCAGCACCGCGCGGGCTCCATGCAGGAGGGTGAACACCCGCTGCGGGCCGTTGGCGGTGGCCACGTCGAGATCGGGCATGCGCCGCCCGAGCAACGGGTGCCCCTCGCCGAGGTCGTAGCGGACGTCCAGTCCGGAGATGAGCGCAGCCAGCCGCTTCCGGGCCTCATCGATCGTGAGCAGTCCGGCCACCGTGTCGGCCAAGGCGCCGACGCGCGGGTCGGCCCGCTGCATCAGCGACTGCGCCATCGTGTGCTTGAGCGCGCGGGCATCGGCGGGGTGCCGTTCGGCGTGGTAGGTGTCCAGCAGGCTGTCCGGGGCAGCGCCCTTGGCCACCAAGGCGAGCTTCCAGCCGAGGTTCACGGCGTCCTGGATGCCGAGCCCGATCCCCTGCCCGCCCGAAGGAGCATGGACGTGCGCGGCGTCCCCGGCCAGCAGCACGCGTCCGCTGCGGTAGGCCGCGGCCTGCCGCGTGGCGTCGGTGAAGCGCGAGATCCAGGTCGGATGGTGGATCCCGAAGTCGGTGCCGTAGACCTCGGACAGTGCCTTGCCGAGGTCCGCCAGGGTGGGCTCGGTCGCCGGCCCCAGTTGCTTCTCGGTCACGACCACCCGCACCGTTCGCCCGTCCTCCATCAGGTGCAGCCCGTGGACCCCCACTTCGTCGATACGCATGCCCGACGGCGTCTCCTCGGTCGCCTCCACCTCGGCGATCAGGCTGCTTTTCGTCGCATCCCAGCCGGGGAACCCGATGCCGGCCGCCTTGCGGACAGCGCTGCGTCCGCCGTCGGCGCCGACCAGGTACCGCGCGCGCATCGGCCCGCCGTCGGCGAGATGCACGTCCACACCGGCGGCGTCCTGGACCAGGCCGGTTACCTCGAACCCCCGATGGACCGGCACGCCCAGTTCCTCGATCCAGCCGGCCAGGATCCGCTCGATATGGTTCTGCCACAGGCCGAGCGTGTAGGGGTGGCGGGTGGGAAAGTCGCTGACGTCCAGCGCCGTGTTCCCGAAGAACGCCGCCTGGACGGGCTGGCCCTCGGCCAGGAACCGGTCGGCGATCCCGCGCTGATCCAAGATCTCGATCGTGCGCGAGTGGAAGCCGCCCGCGCGCGAGCCCACCAGCTCCGGCGTCGGGCGTCGCTCCACTATCGCCGCCTCCACTCCCGCCAGCGCCAGCTCACCGGCCAGCATCATCCCCGTCGGACCGCCCCCGGCAACGATGACCTCGACCATCACGACCCCGCCTCTCCGAGCCTTATCGTGCGCCGCTTACGGGCACGTCGGGGCCAGTTTGGGGCATCAGGGGGGCCTTGCAGCAAGCCCCCGGGTGCGCGCTACATTGGAAGTGGCGGGAGGCCTACGGTCCCGGCAGGCGCGCGGGGCCGGTCTCGGCAGTCATTTCGACGCACGAACTTTGTCCCGGCCGGCCCCGCCGCCCAGGGAACGTCCCCCGGGCCCGCCCTGCCGCCCGC
>NZ_JBNHGL010000019.1:0-29352 GCF_059091245.1 Arthrobacter sp. Y3225116 | reverse complement strand
CGTCCAGGCCGCCGTCGCGCCCCATCACCGTGTCCAGCAGCTGCGCGCGCCGCAGCGCAACGGTCACGCGCTCGCGGTCCACCCGGGACTGGTCCCAGGCCAGGGCGACGTTCTGCGCGATCGAGGCGTCGAAGAGCGAGACCTCCTGCGGGACGTAGCCGATGCGCCGCCGCCAGGAATCCAGCACGAACTCCATCGGTTCGCCGCCCACCAGGATGCGCCCGCGGCTCGGCTCGAGCAGGCCCAGGAGCAGGTCCACCATCGTCGACTTGCCGGCGCCGGACGCGCCGACGAAGGCCACGTGGCTGCCGGCCGGAATCCGGATGTTCACGTCGTGCAGGGCCGGCGCCGCGGTATCCGGATAGCTGAAGGCGACGTCCTGCAGCTCGATGTCGGCGGCGTTGTCCGGCAGCTCGTGCTGCGGGCGCTCGTCGCGCAGCCGGGACATTTCGGCTTCGCCCTCGTGAATGTCCTCGACGATCTGCCGGGCGAAGGACGCGCTGGTATTCACCGAGGATTGCACGGCCTGCATGCGCGTCAGCGAGGGGATCAGGCGGAACCCGGCGACGGCGAACAGGCCGACGGCGCTGACCGCACCGGCCGGTCCGCCGGTCAGGTAGCCCACGCCGCCCAGCAGCGCGAAGCCCAGGACCAACGCGGTCTCCAGCACGTAGCGCGGGATCTGCGAGATCTGGATGGCGCCGGCGCGCGCTATGGAGGACTTGGTGCGGGTGCCATGCACCTGCTCCTGCACCTCGGGCCCGCGGCCGGCCAAGGTGATTTCCTTGAGCGCGCCCAGCGCCTCATACAGGGTCTTCGCGGTGCGGTTGGACCATTCCCGGTTTTCCCGGCCGATCGCCACGGCGCGCGGGGAGATCACCTTGGCCAGCAGCAGCGCCACCAGGCCCAGGTAGATCATGGTCACCACCGCGATCAGCGGCTGGGCCACGAAAAGTACGACGACGACCGCCACCAGGGTGCCCAACTCGCCGAACAGGCTCATCGCCGGCATCAGGACGCCCGAGACGGTGATCCCCACGCCGACGTCGACGGAGCGGACGATCTCGGCCGAATTGCGGCCAAGCCGCTTCTCCCAAGGGGAGGCGAGGTAGGCGGCGAAGAGGCGGTCGCCGATGGCCACCTCGTGCCGGGCGAAGCGCTTGGTGGCGAAGCGCAACAGCAGCACGGCCAGCACTCCTTTTAGCACGATCAGCAGGCAGATGAAGGCGAGCAGCGGCAGGGCCAGCCCGTTTTCGGCGACGTTGCCGACGATCGGCAGGTCGGCGTCGGAGCTTCCGACCAGGGCCGGCAGGAGCGCGGCGATCAGCCCCAGGGCGACGACGTCCAGCAGGGCCAATGCCGCGGAGGCGGCACCATAACCGGTCAGGAATCGCCGGCTGCCGTCGGGCAAGGTACGCAGCAGCGGCACAAGAACGTCGAGGATGCTTTTCATACTGCCCCTCAGCCTATTCCATCGGGCCCTTATCACCCGTGACGGCTGCTGGCCAGCGGCGGATCGAAGTTGGGTCGGTTTTTCCACAATCGAAGTGCGGGGGCTGGCCGGTCCGAAGACCGGCCGCTAGGGTCGGTGGACACACCCGGCCGCAAGTCTCAGCTTCGCGGCGGGGTTGCGCCCGAACTCTGAGGGGGGAGAAGGGATGGAGGGCATCCGGATCGTCGAGGGGGAGGTCCGTGAGCTGATCCGCCAACGCGGCCTGGACCCTGTCCGCCAAGGTCCGGAGGTCCGACGGCTGGTTGAAGCCGCTGTGACTGACTACGACGAACGGTCCTTGCTGGGGTCTCTTCCGCCGCTCGGACATCTGGACGACGCGCGCCAGTACGTTTTTGACGCCGTGGCCGGCTTCGGCCCGTTGCAACCGCTGCTGGACGACCGCTCGATCGAAGAAATTTGGATCAACTCTCCGTCCGAGGTCTATGTAGCCAGGGGCGGCGAATCCGAACTGACGTCCGTCTCGCTCACCCAGCAGCAGGTGGCGGATCTGGTGGAGCGGATGCTGAAGTCGTCCGGGCGCCGCCTGGACTTGTCATCGCCCTTCGTCGATGCGGCCCTCCCGGACGGATCGAGGCTGCATGTTGTCATTCCGGACATCACCCGCCGGCACTGGGCGGTCAACATCAGGAAGTTCATCGCCCGTGCTTCGCGGTTGGAGCACCTAGTGGAGCTGGGCACGCTGACCCCGGAAGCGTCCCGGTTCCTGGGAGCGGCAGTCAGCAGCGGTCTGAACATCCTCGTCTCGGGCGCAACCCAGGCGGGCAAAACCACCATGCTCAACTGCCTGGCCGCCGCTATTGGCAGCCGCGAGCGGGTGGTCACGGTAGAGGAGATCTTCGAACTGCAACTGCCCCTGCGCGACGTCGTGGGGCTCCAGTGCCGGCAGCCAAATCTTGAGGGGGAGGGCGCCATACCGCTGCGGCGGCTGGTCAAGGAGGCACTGCGCATGAGGCCCGACCGGCTGATTGTTGGTGAGGTCCGGGAAGCCGAAAGCCTTGACATGCTCGTGGCACTCAACAGCGGGTTGCCGGGGATGTGTACGGTCCATGCCAATAGCGCCCACGATGCCATCACCAAGATTTGCACCCTGCCGCTGCTGGCTGGGCAGAACATCTCGTCCGCGTTCGTGGTTCCTACTGTGGCATCGTGCATCGACCTGGTGGTCCATTGTGTCCGCCGGCCGGACGGCAGGAGACAGGTCGCGGAGATCGTCTCGCTTGGCCGACGGGTGGAGAACGGGATTATCGAAACGTCCACGTTGTTCAGTCGCCAAGACGGTCAGCTTGAGGTGAGTCCTTCTGCCAGCCCCGCGGAGGAGAAGTTCGCGCGCGCGGGATATGAAGTCATGCAGCTGTTGGAATCGGTGCCATGACGACGGCGGCGGGGCTCCTTGGCGGATTGGGGCTCTTCTTGATTTGGTGGTCCTGCTGGGAAAAACCGCCCCCGCAGGTGCGGCTGAAGCGGCCGGGCCGAATCCAGCGGATGATCAGCCAGGCAGGCATCGAGTTGGTATCGCCGACCGCGCTTATGGCCAGCTGCGTGGCCATGGCAGCTGCAACTTTCCTGATGGTGTTGGCACTCGCAGCATCCGGTCCCATCGCGGCCTGTTTCGGTCTGTTCGGAGGATGGCTCCCGTTCGCCCTGGTGAGTTGGAGGGCTCGCCGGCGTGCCGCCGTCTTGCGCGAAATCTGGCCGGACGCCGTCGACCACCTGCGTTCGGCCATCCGGGCAGGACTCTCGCTGCCCGAGGCGCTGGTGCAGTTGGGAACGCGAGGCCCGGTGGAGCTGCGGCCGGCCTTCAGGGAATTTGCCTCCGATTACCGTGCGGGCGGGAATTTCGACGACGCCTTGGAGCGGCTCAAAGCACGGCTGTCAGATCCGGTGGCCGACCGGATCGTGGAGGCGCTGCGCATGACGCGTGAAGTCGGCGGTACCGACTTGGGCAGATTGCTCGGGACGCTTGCGGAGTTCCTCCGCGACAGCGCACGGACCCGCAGCGAACTTGAGGCCCGCCAATCATGGACTGTCAACGCTGCCCGGCTCGCTGTTGCTGCCCCTTGGATCATCTTGATGCTGCTGGCTACCCGGCCGGAAGCTGTGGCTGCCTACAACACGACGGTGGGGGCGGCCGTACTGCTGGGCGGGCTCGTGGTGTCGATCGTGTGCTATCGACTGATGCTGCGCATTGGTTCGCTCCCCGAAGAGGAGCGGGTGCTCCGGTGAACCACATAGCTGCAACGACGGCGTTATTGGGCATCACGTTGGGGGTGGGCCTCTGGCTGACGGTCGTCCGGCTGCCGTTCTTACGCCGCAGGCGCTTCGCGGACCGGATCGCCCCGCAGCTGAAGTCGATCGAGATGAAGTCGCGGCTGCTCGACGGCGGACCGGTAAACGTCACGCCGCTTGGCCCCCTGGAGCGGATTTTCCGCCCGGTGGTCCGTGACTCGGTCGCCTGGCTTGGAAAGTTCAATTTCGGTTCCACCTTGTTGTCCAAGCGGTTGCTGCAGGCCGGACGCCGGCAGAGCACCGTCGATTTCCGTGCCGAACAATTGCTGTGGGCGGCGGCGGGTTTCGCCATCGGCATTGCGTGGGCGATTGCCTCGGCGGCGGGAAATGCGCTGGATCCGGTACTTGCGGTGATTCTGACCCTGGGACTGGCAGTGGGCGGGTTCATGCTGCGGGACTACCTTTTGAGTGTGCAAATCCAACGCCGTGAGGAAAAGATGCTGGCGGAATTTCCCAGCTTGGCGGAGCTGATGGCACTGGCGGTCAGCGCCGGAGAGAGCGCCACGGGAGCGCTGGAGAGAATCTGCCGCAGCGCGCAGGGCGAACTGGCGTCCGAATTTGCGGTTGTGCTCGCACACACGCGATCCGGTATGCCGATTCTGACGGCGTTGCAGGATTTTTCACACCGCATCCGCTTGCCGGCGCTGGTGCGGTTCGTCGACGGAATCACCGTGGCCGTCGAGCGCGGAACTCCGCTGGCGGACGTTCTGCGGGCGCAGGCCCAGGACGTGCGCGACATGGCGAAGCGGAACCTGATGGAGTCGGCCGGAAAGAAGGAAATCGGCATGATGGTGCCTCTCGTTTTCGGGGTCTTGCCGCTGACCGTGCTGTTCGCCGTGTACCCGGGCATAGCCCTGATCAATCTCGGCTGGTGAAGTCGACCGACGGAAATTCTCACTGGGGGTTATAGGGAAGGAACTACGACATGATGAAACTCTCTCTCATGTTCACTGTCACGATTTCGCTGCTGTGGAGCGGAGGGCTGGATCGATTGCGTCGTGCGGCGCGGGCCGAAGATGGCGAACGCGGAGATGTGCCGGGGTGGGTGATGATCACCTTGATGTCGGCCGTGCTTGTGGCTGGCATTCTGGCGCTGGCGAAACCGGCTCTGGAAGGACTCTTCAACGACGCCATCGGCCGCGTGACCCAGCCCTGACGTGGGATCGAACGACAGTGCCCACGGAGTGCGGCAGTCCACCGCTGCCAGCGTCGGCAGCGGTTCCTGTCGGGGCCGGGACCGTTCCGACCGGGGCTCCGCGAGCGTTGACTTCGTGTTGGTGGGCGGTGTCCTCACCCTGATATTCGTGTCGATCATGCAGCTGAGCCTGGTCCTGCACGTGCGCAACACGCTCATCGACGCCGCGGGGTCGGGTGCACGCTACGGAACCTTGGCCGATCGAGGCGCCGCCGACGCGCACGAAAGGACGGTTGACTTGATCTCAGCTTCGCTGACCGACACCTACGGCCAAGACGTCCACGTTGAAGAAGTCGTCCGGTCCGGCGTCCCCACGTTACGAGTGACGGTCCGGGCTCCGCTGCCTGCGCTCGGCCTGATCGGTCCCGAAGGCGCGCTGGAGGTCCACGGTCATGCGGCTCTTCCGCGCTGACGGGTCACCGGACGCGGCGCCGGGCTCAGGGGCGGCCCGGACCCATCCCGAAACTTGCCGGAGGGCTCGGTGACGGACTTGTGGCAGCGGCTGAAGGACCGCCTGCAGGGAGAGGATCCGGAGCGGGGGAGTGCCGTCGTTGAATTCGTCTTCCTTGGCACGCTGCTCCTGGTTCCAGTGGTCTATTTCGTCATCGCGGTCTCACAGGTGCAGGCCGCGTCGTTCGCCGTCGTGAATGCCGCGGACCAAGCGGCGAAAGTGTATGCGGGGTCCGACGAGTCCGCAGCTGCTGGTCAGGCCGCGCAGCAGGCGGCGCTCTTGGCTGCAGAGGACTTCGGTTTTGGCCCGGAGCGTATGGAAATCAGGATTAGTTGCGGCAATGGAGCGTGCTTGGAAGCGGGGTCCTGGGTCACTACGGAAGTCGAGATTTCGATCCCGTTGCCATTGCTGGACGGCACGGGCCTCACCATGGCCACGGTGAACTCCTCGGCGACTCAAATAGTGGAACGCTACCGATGATGACCGGAAGACCGTCAAGCGCTCGGAAGGCCCCTTGCACGGGGGGAGTAGGAAGCCGGAGGGGCGGGACCGACGATCAGGGCCAGGTGCTGGTTCTGCTCATCGGCTTTGTGTTGTTGAGCCTGTTGATCCTGACCGTGGTGCTGGGGGCCTCCGCCGTGTATGTCGAACGGAAGAAGCTGCTGTCCGTTGCGGATGGGGCCGCGCTGGCTGCCGCAGACACTTTCGCCTTAGCCGACGTCGAAACAGGTTCCGGGGTGCCCGTTCCCTCGCTGGACGACGATTCCGTGAGGGGATCCGTTGCACGGTATTTATCCGAGACGGGTGCGTACGGGAGGTTTGACCAGCTGACCGTCGACGGCGACACCGGCTCACCGGAGCAGCGCACGGCGCACGTGGTGCTGAGTGCCGTCGTCCGGCCGCCGGTGGTGAACTTCCTGATTCCGGATGGTATACCGATTACCGTTTCCAGCGACGCGCGCTCAGAACTCAGACGCTGACCGGGACGGGGAAACCGCGGCCGGGCGGGTAAGCCCCCTTGAAGGAAGCCAGCGCCTCGTACAGGGTCTTGGCGGTGCGGCTGGACCATTCGCGGTTTTTCCGGACGATCGCCACGGCGCGCGGGGGATCACCACCGCGATCAGCGGCCGCGACACGAACAGTACGACGACGACCGCCACCAAGGTGCCCAGCTCGCCGAACAGGCTCATCGCCCGCATCAGGACACCCGAGACGGTGATCCCCACGCCCACATCCACGGAGCGGACGATCTCGACGAATTGCGGCCGAGCCGCGTCTCCCACTCGGAGGCGAGGTAGGCGGCGAGGAGGCGGTCGCCGATCGCCACTTCGTGCTTGCGAAGCGCTTGGTGGCGAAGCGCAGCAGCAGGATGGTCAGCACGTCCCTTGAGCACAGCCGGCAGATGAACGCCAGCATCGGCAGGGCCAGCCCATTGCCACGGAGTTGGCCGCCAACCGGCACCGTGCTTGAATCGCGAAGGACGCGACGGGGGCGCATTCGTAAGCGCCAGGCATGCGAACGACCGGTCAGCAGTCCCGCGATCTGCTCAGGTTGAAGATCCTGTCTCGGGCAAGATCGGTACTGTGGTTCTGTGACGAACGAATCACTTGGCGGAACCTGGTACGACGGCGACCACGTCCAGGGCTGCTACAAAGTTCTCGAAAGGTCGGCACATTCCCGCTCTGACGTGCAAATCGCGTCTGCGGGGTACAACGATGCTTGGGAACCACAGGTGCTCGTACTTGGATACAGCAATCTCGAGCTTCTGAGCGGAAACGGCGACCAGCTCCTGGACGTCGGTCACCGCGAGGTCCGGGCCGTGCGTCTGGTGGAAGGAACGGGCGTCGAAGTGTGCGTTACCAACATGGGGCCGAGCGGGTTACGCCAGCCACGATGGACGCATCGCCTCTCCGACGCCGATGCTCGCTACATAGAACAGTGCTGGCTGGGCTCGTCCCCATTTATGCACTCCGGAACTCAGTTGAATCAGATTCCTTGGCGTGAAGAGGAGTATGCATATTACGTCGGCCGTGTCGTCACCGAGGCATCTCGGTGCGACGTGGCACTGGTTGCACTTGTACTCTCGGCACGGGAGTTGCTCGGGCAGCCGCCCGGTACGATCTATGGGGCAAGTGGCAGCCAACTTGCAGATGCACTCGATGACCTTGGAACACTCAGTCCCGCTCTCGCTGACATTGGGGAGCGCTACCGGGCCTGGTACCAGCAGCGGAACTTCGCTACGCACGGGATCCGGGGATGGGATGCATCTGGCCGTCCCACAGGGCAGGTGTTCAAGGCTAAGAGGGCAACGGGAAAAGCGCCGGAGTATGCCGTGGAGATCGAGGACCAGGATTTTCGCGAGCTGGCGTTGCTTTGGAGAGCCTTCTACGCGCTCAACCACGATGCCATCGACGCCGCTATCTACATCAGCGCTAAAGGGGACCCCGAGAACCTGCTGGCGCACATCCCGATGCCCAACACCGTCAAGGCATCCGAACGGATGCCTTCAGGAGCCGAAGCGGGATAAGGCGGGCCATGGGCGGCAGCGGTTTGCGTTCTAACCTCTGGAAGCAGTTGCTGGAGTGCTCGCATTGACCGGTCCTGCCGCCTTAGGTCAATACCTCTGAATGTTGCTTCGACCTCGCCGAGCTGACCGGCCTAAACCTGGACCAGTTGGTCGCCGTGAACCGGATGCCGAACGCCGCGACCCTCGGGCACTGCAGGAGCGCGACGTCACCAAAGCTACGGAACCAAATGACCAGGGGTGCCGTGGCGCGTGTCATTCATCTGGGTAACGGGGTGGGGCCGCTTGGGCTAATACGTCCTGATCTTGGTTTTGTACCTGACCAGAGCGACCGCGTCGGTGACGGGTGTGGCCGTGCCGTCAAACTCTGCGGTGAAGTCGAGTCCATCGACGGTCTCCACGGTGGCGATCCGGACCAGGATGCCCAGCGGCGTGCCGTCCTCGACGCTGAAACTGGTTCCGAAATGATGGCTCTTGAGGCTGCCGGCCTTAAGGGTCGTCCAACCGCGGACACCGGGGCGCTTATCGGGGTGATTTAAGGTGGGTGCACAGACAGGGCATGCGGTGTAGCGGCGGAGCGCCTCGACTTGCTGGCGCGTTAGCAGGTTCGGCATCGCAGGGGCATTGTCGCTGCCATGCCAGTCCCTGACTCTGTCCAGATGGTTTAGGTAGGGAGCCAGGCCGCATCACGGTCCATGACTCGGCGCATGCTGGGGCAGTCCGGGAGATGGACCTTCCCGGCGGCCGAGATAATGAAGAATTCCCCCGCCGCGGCCCAGCTGTCGAGAATTCCCTTCTCGGCCCGAATCGATTCCCTGAGTTGGGCCAGCAGCTCCTGGTCCGTCAGGTAGTGCATGCCGCGCAGGTAGTCTTCCTGATCGGCCAGCACCCTGGATGCCGCCTGCATCCGTTCTTCCGCCGATCCTGTCATTGCACCCATGATCCCTCTTTCCGCTTCCCGTCCATGAGCTTACCTGCGCCTCGGGAAGAGGCAGACTTATCTGGGCGGCCAGCTAGTCCGTCCGATGGGTAAAACATATGGACCGGCGTTATCTGCTGTGGCAAAGCAGGAACGATGTTCTTGAATAGAAGGCAGGGTTCATCGGAATCCGCCGTTCCTGATCCCGGTACGGCGGACTTGAGCGACTTTGATTTCGATATTGTCGTGCTCGGGTGATAGATAGTTCAGGAGCGGTCAATTCGGAGCGGCGTACTTAATATTTGGGGGAAACGTGAATACACCCGCGGGCTGGTACCCGGATGGGCAGAACCCGTCGATCGTGCGCTGGTGGGATGGCAACCAGTGGACCGAACACACCCAGCCCGCACAACCGCAGCAACCGGTCCCGGGCCAGAACCACCAAGTGCAGCAGCCTTCCGGAAGGTTGGCGAAGACGCGAAAACTGGGGTTTTTCAACGCCCGGCAGGTCGCCGAGGCAGAGATGGCGGAAAACCAGAGGCTGCAGGATCTGATCGACCAGCACGGGCTTCGAGACCTCGATGAGGTAAATCAGCTTAAGCAGCAAGCGGAAGCCGACTTGGCGGCCGTCCGCCACCGGGCGGAGTCCGAACTGATGGCGTACCAGCAGCAGTTGGACGCCGTCCGTGTCGAGCTGGAGGCAGTCCAACGGGAGCTGGTGACGGCCCGCGACCAGACCGTACTGCAAGATTTCGGGCTGTTTGACTACGCCCACCCGGCAGAGTCATCCGCCCAGCTGGCGGCCGAACTAGAAACTGTGCGGGCAAGGATCAAGGACATGGTGCGCTCCAAGCTAGCCGTGACGGCCTCAAGTAACTTCACGTTCAACAATTCGGCCAAACAGGGGCAGAAGTTTGTCTCCCAGATGTCCCAGATCATGCTGCGCGCTTACAACGCCGAGGCGGAGAACTGCGTCAAGACGGTCAAGGCCGGAAATCTGCAGACCGCCCAGGCCCGCCTGTCCAAGGCCCGGGAGCAGATCGTGAAGCAGGGCACCATGATCGACCTGGAAGTCTCTCCCGAGTACCACCGGCTGCGGCTGACCGAAATGTCGTTGGCTGCCCGGCACCTGCAGACACTGCAGACCGAGAAGGAAGCCGAGCGCGCCCGTCGCGAGGAGCTCCGTGAACAGCGGCGCGTCGAGCAGGAATTGGCCAAAGCTAGGGAGAAGCTGGAGAAGGAACGCAGTCATTACCAATCGACTCTAGCCGCTCTGGAAGCCAAGGGCGACGCCGAGGGTGCCGAGCGGATGCGCACACTGATCGAAGACGCCGAGAAGGCCATCTCCGACGTCGACTACCGGGCCGCAAACATCCGGGCCGGCTACGTCTACGTGATCTCCAACGTCGGCGCCTTTGGCGAAAACATGGTGAAGATAGGTATGACCCGTCGGCTCGAACCCATGGACCGGGTCCGAGAACTCGGTGACGCCTCGGTGCCGTTCACCTTCGACGTCCACGCCTTGTTCTTCGCTGAAGACGCAGTCGGGGTCGAAGCGATGTTGCACCGCACCTTTGCTGAACAGCGGGTCAACAAGATCAACACCCGACGCGAATTCTTCTACGTCAAGCCCTCCGAGGTGCTCGAGGTGCTCAAGGAGCACCAAGTTGAGATCGTGGAATTCACCACCGAGTACGTGGCCGAGGAATACCACCTCAGCCGCGGCGAAGTTGATGAAAAGGTCTAGGAAGGAGTCTGTGACAGCCTCCCCAAAGCACCGGCGCAACCAGGTGGAGTAACCGTTGGAGCGCCGCGATGGACCGTCGCAGCCAGCGGTTAGAGGCTTTCGTAACGCAATCCGGCCGGCCTACGCCGGATTGCGGCGTCCACCGACGTCGCTGCCGAGAGAATGATCGCCGAAATTAACGAAGGTGTCCCTTGCGGAGTCGTCAGGATCGCCGCTCTTCGGTTGAGTGAGGCCGGTGAATGAGAATGCGGCCAGCACCTACCAGGACATGGGCTCCGGCGGCCAGTGCAAGCACGACGATGAAGGCCAGGACTTGTCCCAGGAGCATGACGAACGCCACCCCAATCGTGGCGACGTAGGTCAAGTGGAATGCGACCACCGACGTGTCAGTCCATAGGCTCATGCCTGCTGGCCGGGGGCCCGGATGATGCGGCGCTGGGTTGCAGCAGCGATGGCGGCCGTGCGGTTGTCCACACCGAGTTTTCCGTAAATGTGCACAAGATGGGTTTTCACGGTTGCCTCGGAGATGAAGACCTGTTTGGCGATAGCCCGGTTGGATAGCCCGGTGGCCAGCAATTCAAGCAGTTGGATTTCCCGCGGGGTGAGTGTAGGCGCGGGGTTGCTGATCCGGTCCATGAGCAGGGCCGCGACTCTCGGCGCCAGTGCCGTTTCACCGGCGGCGGCGGCGAGTACGGCCTGGTGGATCTGTTCGGGAGGTGCGTCTTTGAGCATGTAGCCGCTGGCTCCGGCTTCCACTGCGGCGAGGATGTCGGCGTCCGTGTCGTAGGTCGTAAGGATCAGGACGGGTGGAGGATCCTCCAGCAGCTTGATCTGCGAGGTGGCGGTGACTCCGTCCATTCCGGCGCCCATCTGCAGGTCCATGAGCACGACGTGGACCGGGTCGCCAAGGATTTGTAGCCGTTTCAGTTCCTTCAGCGCTGCCTCACCGTCTGCCGCTTCCGCCGCGACCGAGATGCCCTCGAAGGCGGTGAGCATCGCCCTCAGACCGGCCCTGACGACGGGATGGTCATCGACCAGCAGGATGTGGACGTCGTTCATGATTGGTCCCCTCTTGGGGCGTCGCCCAAGGGCAGGCGGACGGCAACGACCGTACCTTCCCCAACGACTGATTCAATTTGAAAAAAGCCTTTGAGGGCCGTCACCCTTTCCTGCAATGAGCGGATACCGAAACCGCTTCCGTCCGTACGGGCCTCCAGCCGGGTAAGCACCCCGATGGGATCGAAGCCGACACCGTCATCATAGATGTCCAAGGTGACCTCATCGGCGAGAAAAGAGATCGTAACGACCGCGTTGCTGGCATTGGCATGGTCACTGACGTTGGCCAAGCTCGCCTGCGCGGCCCGGAGCAGGGTCACCCGGTAAGGTTGCGGCAGCTCAACGGGATCTCCATCCAGTTCAAACCGGCACCGCAGCCCGACGCCCCGGGCCGCGGCGCTGGTTTCCGTTGTGGCGCAGAGCCTACGCAGGCTTTCCAGTAGGGAGGGTGATTCCTGAAGGTGTGGAGAGGAAAGTCCACGGACGAAATTGCGAGCTTCGGCCAGGTTGTCGGAGGCGGTCTGCCGCACCAGCGCGAAGCGTGCGGCAGCGGTGGCCGTATCTCCGTCCGCGAGAGATTTTTCGGCCGCGCGGGCAACCAGCACGATGCTGGACAATCCCTGCGCGAGTGTGTCGTGGATTTCCCGGGCCAGTCGTTCGCGCTCGGCCAGGACACCGGCGTCGTGCTGAGAGGATGCCAGTTCTGCTCGGGTCCGGCGGAGTTCATTGGCGGCACGGCGCTGGTTATCCGCCTCACGGTAGAGCGCCCTGTAGGCCAGCCCTGTAATGACGGAAAATGCCGCGCCAAAAGCCGGACCCAGAACCACCGCTAGATGCGGAACGGTCAGTCCGCTGGCGGCCCATTGGGCGGCAACCACCGCCGTCGTCATCAGCGCAATCGTCAGCAGGGCAGCCGGTCGCGGTAAAAGATGCAGGTGCAGGAAGAAGAGGGGGAACGCCAGCCAGGCGAAATCGGCGCTCCCGGCCAGCAGGACGGCCCACAGCGCCGTTATGAGCCCCAGCCACAGGACACCGTAGCGGCGGGGGTCGAACCCGGTCCTGCCCGCGGCGAAGCGCTTTTCCAGGATCGTTCCGGTCATGTAAATCCCGGCCAGAACGAGCGCTATCCCGGTCAGGACGTATCGCAGGGGGCCTGTCCCGCCGCCTGCCAGCAGCCTCAGGACAGCCACTCCGAGCAGGGCGGCGAAGCCCACGTGCAAGGTAATTCTCAGGACGCGCAGGACCGCAACGGAGGGGGCAACCTCGTTACCGGTAAGGAGCGCATCGCCCGGTGTTGAGGGACTAGCGGGGTCCGAGGGAGGGAGGGAGTCTCTTGCGGGCATTGGATCAGATTATGCGCCCTCGGGTCGGGACGGATCAACCGAAAGGTTGACCCTGGGATCAGCCGTTTGACCGGCCCAGATCAACCTCCTGCACGACGGCGACGGGCCAAGTCCGCGGGACAGTGGATATACGAGCCGTTCGGCCGCCGCGTCATCCATCGAAAGAAGAACGAACGTGTTTCTTGCTATCCGCGACATCCGCTTTGCCAAGGGCCGGTTCGCCCTCATGGGCGGTGTCGTTGCCCTGATCACCTTACTGCTGGTCATGCTCTCGGGGCTGACAGCCGGCCTCGGTGACCAATCAACCTCCGCGATTGGCAAGCTCGGCACCACCAACGGGAGCGGCGTGACCGCCAAGGCCGTGGACAGCATCGTCTTCGGCGCCCCGGGCACCAACGAACCCAAGGCCTCCTTTACCGAGAGCGAAGTGAGCGCCGCGCAGCTTGAGACCTGGAAGAACCGTCCAGGCGTCCAAAACGCCGAAGCCTTGGGCATCAGCCAGACCCGCTTCCAGGCCGTGGCCGCAGACACCGGATCGGGTACCGGCACCACCAACGTCGCCGTGTTCGGCGTTGCTCCGGACGGCCAACTGGCACCCTCCCATGTCAGCGCTGACACCGTCGTGATCGGAAAAACCGTCGCCGAGGCCCTTTCCCTGGGCGTCGGAGACGAGGCCAGCGTCGGAGGCACCGAACTGACAGTCAGCGCCGTGGTAGAGGACCAGTGGTACTCCCACACCAGTGTCGCCTGGACCGCCCTTTCGACCTGGGCCGAGCTCGCCCACCTGAGCGACCCGGAACAGCTAGGGACCGTCGCCGCCATCACCTATAAGGCCGGTGCCACGGTTGACGAGGCCGCCGCCAATACAGCGGCCCATACCGTTAGCGCCTCGCGCACCGAATCCTTTCAGGCACTGGGGTCCTACAAAAGCGAGAATGGCTCCCTTACTCTGATGCAGGCTTTCCTGTACGGCATTTCCGCCCTGGTCATCGTGGCCTTCCTGACGGTTTGGACCGTCCAACGGACCCGCGACATCGCGGTTCTAAAAGCCATGGGAGCGTCCAGCGGCTATGTTCTGCGCGACGCCATCACACAGGCAGCCATCGTCCTGTTCGCAGGCGCAGGGCTCGGCGGCGGAATCGGCGTCCTCGGCGGCTTCTTCGCAGCGAAAGTAGCTCCCTTCTTGGTCACTCCCGCAACGACGCTGCTGCCAATCGTGGGAATCATTGCCCTCGGCCTGGCCGGTGCGGCCCTGGCCGTTCGCCGCGTAACCAAAGTCGACGCCCTCATCGCCCTCGGCGGCAACTAGCCACTCGCAAGCAGGGCCCCGCTCGGCAGCCCCGAACCCTCCCCGTGCAAATCCACAAAGAAAGTACCACGATGTCCTCTACCTCCAGCCCCCTGAACCTCGTCAATGTCACCCTTGAATACCCGGACGGGGACGGAACCATCAAAGCCCTGGACTGCGTGAACCTCACGGTCCAAGCCGGCAAGATGACCTCCCTCGTGGGGCCATCAGGGTCCGGGAAGTCCAGCCTTCTGGCCGTCGCCGCCACCCTGGTCCGCCCCACGCATGGGCTGGTGCTCATCGACGGCACCGATGCCACCGGACTCAGCGACAAGGACCGCACCGCGCTGCGAAGGGAGAAGATCGGCATCATCTTCCAACAGCCCAACCTGCTCGCGTCCCTGACCGCCGCCGAACAACTCATCATCGGGGACCACCTGCGCGGCAAGTCCGTCAATGCCGCCCGCGCAAAGGCCGGGGAAATACTCGACGTCGTCGGACTCGCCTCGAGCGCTGACAAGCGACCGCACCAACTCTCCGGCGGCCAGCGCCAGCGGGTCAACATCGCCCGCGCCCTGATGGGAAACCCCAAGGTCCTGCTCGTGGACGAACCCACCGCAGCCCTGGACCACGATCGCAGTGATTCCGTCGTCCGGCTCCTGCGCCGCGTTACCGACGAGTTCATGGTGGCCACCGTCATGGTCACACACGACACCGAATTCGTCTCGCTGACCGACTCAGTCGCCACCATGCGCGACGGAAGACTCACCGCCCCCGTACTCACGAACACCTAACGGCCGACTCCGCCCACACGCGCGCCCTTCCCGGACGCCAAACGCCTCCCATCCCATCAACCGAAGGACCACCCACATGAAAAAGCTTTACTACGCCGCCTTCACCTACATGATCGCCGGACTGGCGTCCGGGCTGTTCCATCGAGAATTCACCACAGCAAACGACTTCACCGCAGACAGCCAGCTGTCCGTGGTCCACACCCACCTTCTGGCCCTGGGCATGCTCTTCTTCCTCACCGTCCTGGCACTGGACAAACTCTTCAGCCTCACCGGCTCACGCATGTTCACCGCGTTCTTCTGGACCTACAACTCCGGCCTGGCCTTAACTGCCGCGATGATGATCCTCAGCGGCATTTTCACCCTCCAAGGCGCCACGCCCTCGGCAGCCATTGCGGGCATTTCCGGGCTGGGCCACATCGGCCTCACCGCCGGCCTAGTCCTGCTTTTCATCACCCTCGGCAAGCGCGTCTCCGGCATGGAAACATCCACCGCCGAATTCGCCCCCGCCAACTGACCCACTGATCCGAAGACGGAAGATATGACGCCGAACTTGGAATCCCCGGACACGGGCGCCCCAAAACGGTGGATCGACCTCACAGTTTGGCTTCAGTGCCCGTGACCATCAACGACGGCATCGACGCTGCAATCACCATGGCGGGAACCTAGGATGTCGAACCGAGTACTTCGTGTAACCGTGTGCGACGGATTCGCCGGAGTCAACCGAGTCGTCGGCATAGTGCGTGTCCGCGGAACCGGACCCCGAGCCATAGCATGGATGCTCGGCCGCTGTGCGCGTGGATGCGCCTATTTGCAAGGGAAGCGCCCTGGAGACGCGCCCAGCCGCTACCTCTCGCGGTCGTGCAGTGGGCCTGCCAGAAGTCCTATGGCAACACCAGATCGGCACAAGGTACCGGTGGGACAACCGCACCTTGCACTACGAAATCGCCCGTCCCCCTTGCGGCTAACCAACTGTGTGGAAATCCGCGTTAGTAGCGACTATCTACTAGATTGTCCCGGTTGTGGCGAAACAAGGAATGTCCGCCAGCAACTTGTCCCGGATCCCCGCCAACTAAGTTGTCCAATCGCGGTCAACGGACTCGGTGTGCTCGAGGGAACCGACTACTTGGTCGAGCACTCGCCTCACAGCGCGGTTCAGTCGAGTAGTGCGAGCCAGACGCTTCGCCAGCGGCGGGCTCACCGCGTAGTAGAGCCGGATGAACACGCGCCCAATTGCATTCGCGTCGAGAATTTCATCACGGAACCGTCGCAGAACCAGCACCTCAGGTGCGTCGTATGACCCGTACACGGCAGTCGCAACGTAGCATCCGCCGCCTGAGGCCTGCCTCGTGGGCGCCTCTGGGACCAAGAACTGCGGGTTCGTGCGGTTGACCGTCATCATGAACGCCTGCATGCCGTTGGTGTACTCAACGAACCGTTGGGTGAGCTCGTGGTGAACTTGCTCAATGTTGCTTAAATCCGTGCCCGATCGACTGTCAGACTTGTCTGCCAACATGCCCCGTGCGATTGTCGTGAGATTGGTTTGCACCGTATCCCAGACGGGCTTGGCCTCATTGCCCCACACATGGAACATTCGCTTGTCTCCCGCTGCGAATGCCTCCTTGGAACGGTCGGCAAGCGCCTTCAATCGATCCAGCAGCCCCGCGGTCTCGGCGGACAGCGCGTAGTACTCACCGATGTTCAACGACCCCACTCCTCAATCTGGTACACGCACCAGCACGTCGCGCAGGCGCCCCTATAACCGCGGCCCTCGACGGAGACCGCCCGCAGTGCCTCGTACCGGCGCTGGTTGACCTGCTGCGGCGTCGTGAACCACGCCCGGCCTTGTGGTGATCCAGCTGCCATATACCATTTCTACCAGCAGCAATATCCGTCGCGTGGGAGGTATGGGACGTGTCGGCACGGCATTTCCGCTGAAACACGCGGATCGTATCGGCTTCGGTTTCCCCAAGACCGCAGCAGTGGTTCAGGTGGATTTGCGCGGCGCAGCCGAGGTAGAACCACGGCATAGCAGCGCCACCGTCGGTGTATGCCGTTTGACGGGCGACGGCGCTGCTGCCGGTACACATATATACGGTAGGATTTCCATGCCTTTAAGGCGCTTCATCGTAGCCTTAGAGGCATGGAGATCCTGATTGCTCTGATAGCCCTAAGTGCAGCGCTCGGTGGCACCGTTATCGGCTCTGTGCTGACGCGAACAAACGAGCACCGACAATGGTTGAGGAACGAGAAGATAAAGGCGTACCGCAACTTTTTGATTACTCTCAACCCGATTTCAGCCAGCACGTTCCATACGCTTGTTTACGGTGATAGGGACGAGCAGTTCACTTACGACCAGGCGCGTAATGAGGCCTGGATGCAGCTGATGATGGTAGCGGGTGACAAGGTAGCGCGTCAGGCCACAGAGTTATACAACGCAACGAAGCAAATAAAGTCAGAGTTGAAGCTCATCCCTGACGAAGCAGCCGCCCAACTTATGGAATCTTTACGGCAGGGAAGATTCAGCGACGACGTTGACCAAATCAAAGAGAAGGCGAAGGAAGCGGCTTACGCGGCGGTTCAAGAGCATGTAGTTTCGGTTATGCTTAAGCATCAGCGGCTGACGGACGCGATGCGCGATGACCTGCGCATGGCTGAGGTGTTTCGTAGCCTGACTTCATACGAGCAAACGCTAACCGTGCCCGGTAGGTAGAGATCACCGAGATGGCATCAAAGGGTGGGGGCATGCCCCTACTGGGTGCCTTGCACGCCCTCCCCACGGCAAAGGGCTGGTACCCCCGTCTGACATTTCTCTCTGTGATGGTGGGATCGCTGTTCTTGGCCGTCCTTTTCAATAACGCCCGTAGGCTGCCCGGAAGCTGCTCCGACCGGGCACGAAAACGGGCATGAGTAGTCGCGGCCGTTTGGCACGCAGAGGTAATCGAGTCCAGTATCATTGAGATTCTGGCTTTTTCTTCTTTATCGAGAGCAGGGCGCGGTAGGTTTTTACTACTTCCATGACTCTGGTGATCGCGTAAGAGACCCCGAGAATCCCTGGCTCGTCATCGCCGGAATTGGCATAAACGCCGATCAGATTCCTGCAATGGCGGCCAATGTCCGTGGCGCTGCTCAACGATTTAACCTCACGCTGGAATACCCGGCAGAACTCAAGTTTCACCATGTTGGTAAGGGTGGGCACGATAAAAAGAGGCAGCGGCGAAACTGGATGCTCGACGCTGGTATGACTGACCTCCGGCAGCGTCGCGCTGCCTTCGGGCTCGGCTCCAAGTCCCTTCGCTGCGAGTGATAGCCGCCGCAGTGGATCAACGTGAACCTCCGACGACGAATCCGCAATCGTCAAAGCAGTTTCGCTGCTTCTGGATAGGGTTCAAATGGACTCACAGGATTTCAAGACGCACAGCTTTGTCATGATGGATGAAGAGAACGCCGAAGACGTGGCACTTCGTGAAGCTATGCGGAGTGGTTCCGCTCTGATCAAGAATTACGCCAACATGTTGGATACCATCGCGTTCTTGCCTTCTGAAGAGAGTCCGGGAATCCAACTTGCTGACCTAGTCGCCGGCAGCGTCAGCCGTTACTTGAATACTGGAGATCCGGGATATATCCGGTTGATATGGCCTGCCATGCGTCATCGCCGTGGCGAGCGAAATGGTTATGGAATGATCACTCATCCGCGCCGCGAGCCAGTGGCAGCGCCGCCACCGCAAACTGTTCCTTGGCCACGTACTGACCGCATCGTTCACGACTACGCAGCGGCTCCCTGGGGGAAGACTTCTGTTTTGAGCGAGTCCGGGGAGCCCAGCGTCTATTTTTCGCCCGTCCCGCCTGTGCCAAGCATCTAGCACGGTCACCCTGATGAAAAGTTTAGAGACCGGGGGCCCTAGAAGGGCCGCGAGGCTAGTGAGCCCCTCCCGGTCATGAATGTCAAAGTGACAGATATGTCACGCGGCGGACACGTTGCCATGACAAAACGACGACGGCGATCGCCGGCGCGAGCAGCTCTAGCCCTGTATTTCTTCTAAAGCATCCGCGCGAAAGGTTTTAACCTCGCCGGTATCCTCAACGCACAGGCTTATGACGTTTACATTCAGCCGTCCTCCAATAGAGGCGAACGTCTCCAACGGGCCTCCACCATTAGCGCCTACGCCTACGCCCGTCTCGCCTGTTGCCTTGACCCTGAAGCGGCGCTCCGACGGCTTTTTCTGTTCGTTGGACGTTATTGTCACGTTGGCCATGAATCTCTCTCTCCTTCTGGTTTGATGCTCCGAGCTTAGCCGCCCGTGCGCTTTGGCTCGGGACCCGGCATCTGCAGTGGCAATCGAGTGCCGGGAATTGATTATTCAAGCCTCTTCAACGCTTCCGTGGCAGCATGAGCAATTTTCCGCTGGGAGCTTGAGGAAGCAATTTCTTGCCGGGACGCATCGGCATTCTGATCCCAAGTGGCGAACTCACGGAGCCCTTCGCGCGCTGCGTTTCTGACAAGCTCCTCGGACACGGCGAAGTCAGCAATCAGGTGAAGAGTTGCTATCTGCTCGCCGACGCCGACACCATCGCGACCATCAACAGGACGCCCGTGCGCAGTTGCGAAGAGATTAAGAAACTGTTTCGAGGTTTCCAAACGGCGGCGCATGCCTAAATCGCGGAAGCCTAAAGCCGCAGTCAGGACAGCCGCAACTGACGGGACTGCTGCAATCACCAGAGCTTGCCAAAACTCCATTGGTTTTTCCTTCCGGTCAGCAGGATCAGTCGTTCCTCGGCAGCTCGCGTTCTTGATGCTCCAAGCTTAGGTGTCGCGCAGTATTGGGTGAAACCTTATCGCATGGCAGAAGCGGTAGTACTACGCAATGGCGGTGCCGCTGGTTTTCGGGGTCTTGCCGCTGACCGTGCTGTTCGCCGTGTATCCGGGCCTGGCGCTGATCAATCTCGGCTGGTGAAGTCGACCGATGGAAATTCTCACTGGGGGTTAAAGGGAAGGAACTACACCATGATGAAACTCCCGCTCATGTTCACTGTCACGATTTCACTGCTGTGGAGTGGAGGACTGGATCGATTGCGACGCGCGGCGCAGGCCGAAGATAGCGAACGCGGAGATGTCCCGGGGTGGGTGATGATCACCCTGATGTCGGCCGTGCTCCGGTTCATTGATTGATTGCCGGCAAGCGCCATTAGTGGCGTTCTCTTGACGTGAGCGTCATTTGGCCAGCATGATGTGTCGACTATCATAGTCAAAATCCCATATCGGTCGTGGCCCACCGTTAGTGCAGAGGGGATTCCAATGGCAGATATTCTCCGTCCGCTGGTTCTGGTGCGGGGGTTCGGTGGAGCCGACGTGTCCGACGATCAGACCAGCCCCTATCAGGGCTTCAATGACGGCACCGTGTATCCGACTCGGCGGGGCGAGAATTACATCTATGAGGGCTACCTGCTCCGCGCACTCAAGTCACCGACATACCCATACCACGATGCCACGAACGTCGTGGGCTTCTACTCCGATAGCGTCAGCGCTCCTCCGATCAAGACCGATATCGACTCTGACTCGATGGAGGGCACCGTCGTCCTTGACCCCGGGGTCGAGAGCAAGGTCTTGTCTGGCGGAACCGCCGGCACTATCTGGGTCTACCGCTATTACGACCTCCGCCCACGTGCGCTGAAGAACTACGGTAAGGGCTTGGCGCGGCTCATCGAGTTGATCGAGCGATCAGCGATCCGGCATGGCGAGGAGTACCGGGGCGTCGACCTCGTCGCCCACAGCATGGGCGGGCTTGTTACGCGCGAGGGCGTTCTTGCAATGGAAGCCGACGAGAAAGGCTCCGCCAGGCGAAAGATCAATCGGATTGTCACACTGGGCACTCCGCACCGCGGCATCGCCTTCCAACGCGCCCCGGCTTGGCTGCTTCGCATGCTGCCGAAGCTCAATGATGCAAGCGACGAGTTGAAATCGTTCGATCCTGAATCGATGCGCTTCCTTGAATGGAAGAAGGCGTTTGATATGCGGAGAATCCTCACCGTCGTTGGTACCGACTTCCGGTCGTATAATGTCGGCTCCGCATCCGCATTGAATCGGTCGGCCAGCCTGTTCGACGAGGGCAATTTGGCGTACAACCGGAGCGATGGGCTTGTGAAGCAGGCTTCCGCGCAACTGCCAGGGGCGCCGCGCACCTTCATGCATAAATGTCATGGAGGGCCGGACTCGCTCGTTACCGCGCGAGAAGCATACGAGATCTCAATGAGGTTTTTTCATGGAACACACAAAGTTTCGCTGTCCCTCGACGAGGCCGTTATCACTCGCGGCTGCGACAGGTTCGGGAAGAGCGAGTTCTATTTCGGTGTGTCGATCAAGCCGCGGTATGTAGACTTTGAATTGTTCCACCAAAGCGCTGCGGCCCAGAACTGTTACGGCCCGTTCCATGAGACGGAACTTACAGATCAACTCCCTGCGCTCGAGGACGAACTTAGGGAGCCGCTGGCGGCTTACGGCGACGGATCAATGGGCTGGGCCGGGCCCAATCGCCTCATCTGGGAGGGATGGGTGGACGCCAGAGTCAAGCCGGACGACGCCCAGGGCCTTGTATTCCGTACTGACTTTTATGTAGGGGAACGAGATACGTATGGCGTCGGTTTCTCGGATAATGTGGTCTTTCGGAAGCAGTATTACATTCAGGTGTTCCCCGGGGAATCGCCCCAGATCTTTGTACATACTGGCGAGCGCTATCTGACAGGAGAAGATGCGCTGACTGTCGATCAGCTCCAGACTCGGGCAACTCTGGGTAATCAATCCGAGATTCAGCGGGCGAGGGTCGTTCCAGGCAGCCCATCATGTTGGTCCTTCGACATCGGCGGAACCGGCTTCTGGGCCCGGTTGCTAGTTGGCATCGCAGCGGACAATTGACCAGGTCAAAGTAAAGAGGACTTAGTCGCCAGTCTGTCGGGTCACTATCGCCGATGTCTGTCCATAGGTCCCGGAGAATCAACGACTCCGCGGCGGTTCGCAACTCAGTGACCACACCACATTTCGGCGCGCGAACAGCGGTACAGTTTTCGTCCTCGATGTAGACCATTAAGCGGATATCATGCGCGGTTCGCTCCGCGCCCGTGACTGCTGCTGGCCCCTCAGAAGGGCATGACGGTGGCCAGGTAACCGTAGTACCGGCCCGGGACCGGTCGCAGGGGGTCACCGACGAACCCGTACTGGGGATTCTCTTGGTTGTACTCCGCGACCGCTGCGCGGAATTGCTCTATCACGGCCGTCCCGTCTCCCTGGCAGACCCCGCTCTCAAGGCACCGCGCCACCGAACCGGCGACGATCGGACTGGAGAAGCTGGTGCCGTGTGCGTTCGCGTACCGGTCGCCTGGGACCGTAGAGGTCATGCACACCCCGGGGGCTGCGACGGTGTGCTCCTGGTCGGCAGGCTGGGTGGCGAAGTTGGAGAAGAGGGCGAACTCGTCGTCGGGGGTGGGAAAAGGGTATCCGCTGCAGCTCGCCGTTGCCCTACCGCCGGGGCGGCCGTCGAAGTCAGCCATGGCGGTGGCGGTGAGCACTTCGTCATACGCGGCCGGAACAGTGTTCGAGATGTCCCCGGTCGCGTTGCCGGCGGCGACCGTCCAGACGACACCCTCCTCGGCGCCCTGGCAAATCATTTTGTGCAGGGGGTCGATCCCGTTGCCGCAGGTTCCCTGCTCTTGGCCGGGGCTGCCGAGGCTGATGTTGGCGACCCTGATGTCGTTGCCCGGGTCCTCGTCCGTGTGAGTGGAGACCACCCAGTCGGCGCCGCAGAGAATGGCAGCTTCTGTGATGGTGCCGTCGTCTGCGATAACCCGGACGGACCACAGCGGGGCTCCGCTCGCGGTGCCGATGATCCCGGCGTTGTCGTTCTTCGCCCCAAGGATCCCGGCGACCATGGTTCCGTGCCCGAACCGGTCGACGGGAGCTACCTCGACCGGAGTACCTGACGAGCAGTCCACGCCGCCGCGCACGTTCAGGTCCGAATGGGTGCTGTCGATGCCGGTGTCGATCACGGCGGAATTGACCGTGATCTGCCGGCCGTCCTCGGCTGCCTCCTCCGGCGTGCCGCCGACCCGCAGCCACCCGGGCGGAAGGAATTCGGCGCCGCTGGTCCCGTTATTGTCGCCGGTCACGTTTTCCGGCAGCGCGAATTGCCGCTCCGGCGCAATGAATTCAACGGCCGGGTCGGCAGCGAGCTGCTTCGCCTCCGAGACCGTCATGGTGCCGGAGTATCCCTTCAGCGCGTGTTCGTAGGTGTTGGACCGCGTAAACCCGTACTTCTCCCCGTGGGCCGTGGCGGTGGAATCGACATTCCCGATGCTGTCCTTAAGAACGACCGTGTAGCCGTGTTCTTCTCCCGCGGCGGCGCCCCCCGTAGCGGACGCCCCTGCGGTGGAGGGTCCAGCGGCGGCGGGACCGGAAGCGGCGACGACGGTTGCTGCGGCCAGCACGAGCGCGCCGAAAGCTCCCAAGATTCTTCGCGATGTGGTTGACCGCGGGCCGTCCTGCCGGCTTTCGGGCTTCTGCCTCTTCCGCAGGCTCTGAACGGATCCGCGACTTTGACTGGGCATTGCAGCCTCCCCCAATAAGTGGATTTAGATCAGGCCCCAACCCCATACGCGGCACCTGCATCCCGCACTCTCCAAAGGTTATTGCACGCGCCTGCGCTTGAGCTAGGGGCTGTCAGGCGCCGTTTTCGCTGGACAGAGGATTCCCCGCCATGGCGTAGGCTGGGAGGACCATGGCTGAGATCGACTTTCCCGCTGAAATCCGCGCCTTGCGCGCCACGTATGAATCCATAGAAGCCGTCTCCGACGCGGAGGCGATCCGCAAAGATATTGCCCAGCTGAGCGAGCAGGCGGGCGTGCCGGATCTGTGGGACGACCCGGCCGCGGCGCAAAAAATCACCTCCAGGCTCTCGCACCGCCAGAGCGAACTGGAACGGCTGGAGAAACTGGCGGCACGGATCGACGATCTGGAAGTCCTGGTCGAACTGGGCCAGGAGGACGCCGGCGACGCGGACTCCATGGCCGAGGCGGCCAGCGAACTGGCCTCGCTCAAGAAGGCGCTGTCCGAACTCGAAGTCGTCACGCTGCTCTCCGGTGAGTACGACGAGCGCGAGGCCGTGGTGACCATCCGCTCCGGTGCCGGCGGCGTCGATGCCGCCGACTTCGCGGAGATGCTGATGCGCATGTACCTGCGCTGGGCCGAACGCCATGGCTACCCGACCCAGGTGCTGGACACCTCCTACGCCGAAGAAGCCGGGCTCAAGTCGGCAACGTTCGAGGTCAAGGCGCCCTATGCCTTCGGCACCCTCTCCGTGGAGGCCGGCACCCACCGCCTGGTGCGGATCAGCCCCTTCGACAACCAGGGACGGCGCCAGACCTCCTTCGCCGCCGTCGAGGTCATTCCGCTGATTGAGCAGACCGACTCGATCGACATCCCGGACAACGAGATCAAGGTGGACGTGTTCCGCTCCTCCGGTCCGGGCGGGCAGTCGGTGAACACCACCGACTCCGCCGTGCGGCTGACCCACATCCCCACCGGGATCGTCGTGTCGATGCAGAACGAAAAGTCCCAGATCCAGAACCGTGCGGCCGCGCTGCGCGTGCTGCAGTCCCGGCTGCTGCTGCTGCAGAAGGAGCAGCAGGACGCCGAGAAGAAGGCGCTCGCCGGCGACGTCAAGGCGTCGTGGGGCGACCAGATGCGCTCCTACGTGCTCAATCCGTACCAGATGGTCAAGGACCTGCGCACCGAACACGAGGTCGGCAACACGGGCGCGGTGCTCGACGGCGAAATCGACGACTTCATCGACGCCGGCATCCGCTGGCGCGCCAACAACCGCAACGCGGAAAACTAAACCGCGATCTGTCTGTCGCACGAAGCCCGGCCGCTCCACCAGGAGCGGCCGGGCTTCTTCGTTTAGGCGTGTGCCCAGGCCTGCCTGACGAAGGGCATCCGGGACGGGACTCGCCTACGCCTGCAGCGCTTCGCGGTGCCCCTCGCCTGTCAGGCTGTGCCCGCCGCCCGAAGTTTCGTCCGCCTGCAACCGAATCGTGACCTTCGCGACCCCGCGCGACTGTTGACACCCCTGTGAGCCACACCATAGATTTGCCGTAATCTGAATCACCTTTCAGGTTGGGGGACCTGACCATCAGGTTCAGACAGTTCCAGAGATACTCCTTGACACATTTTTCAACGAAAGGCATCGGAGTGAAGGCAACGAAGAAGTTCCTGATGGCCGCGGCGCTGGTCACCGGACTGACCGTGAGCGCGTGCGCGCCGACCGCCGGCGGCGACACCGCCGGAGCGGCCGGCGAGGAAGGCAACGCCCCCGAGAGCATCAACGTGGGCATAGTCTATTCCGAATCCGGCCCGCTGGCCGCCTACGGCGCGGCCTACTACCAGGGTCTGCAGGCAGGCATCGACTACGCCACCGAGGGAACCGGCGAGGTCAACGGCACCAAGCTCAACCTGACCTATCACGACGACGGCGGTGACCCCGACAAGGCGGTCAACGTCGCCAAGGACCTGATCGGCAAGGACTACAAGATCCTGGCCGGCACCGTGGTGTCCGGCATCGCGCTGAAGCTCGCCGAGCAGGCCGCGCAGAACAAGGTACTCTACATCTCCGGCCCGGCCGCCACCGACGCGCTGCAGGGCATCAACGACTACACCTTCCGCTCCGGCCGCCAGAGCCTGCAGGACGTCGCAACCGCGGGCACCTTCGTGGACGACCTCAAGGGCAAGAAGGTCGTGGTGTTCGGCCAGGACAACGCGTTCGGCCAAGGCAACCTCGCCGCCGTCGAAGCCGTCCTCGGCGAGCAGGGCGCCGAAGTCGATGACGTGCTGGTACCCGAAGACGCCACCGAGTTCACGCCGTTCGCCCGCCAGTTGATCGACGCCAAGCCGGATCTGGTCTTCGTGGCCTGGGCCGGCGCCACCTCAGGCTCCATGTGGCAGGCACTAAGCCAGCAGGGCGCGTTCGACGCCGCCCCGATCGTGACCGGCCTGGGCGACGCCGCCACCTTCGGCGCCTACGGCAAGGCCTCGGACAAGATCAGCTTCCTGAACCACTACTTCCCGGGAGCAGCCGGCAACGACGTGGAGAAGGCCATGATCGAAAGCGTTGAGGCCGAGGGCAAGAAGGCCGACCTCTTCACCCCGGACGGCTTCGTCGCCGGCCAGATGATCGTGCAGGCGGTCAAGGAGGGCGGCAACGACGTCGATGCCATGGTCGAGGCGCTGGAGGGCTACAGCTTCGAAGGGCCCAAGGGCGAGACGACCATCCGTGCCTCCGACCACGCGCTGCTGCAGGAGATGTACCAGGCCAAGCTCGTGGAGAAGGACGGCGAGTGGGTGCCTGAGCTGATCAAGGCCATTCCGGCCGACACGGTGGCTCCGCCGGAAGCCAAGTAACCGCAGCACAACCACAGGCAGGCCCGCACTGCTGCAGTACCGGGGCGCCGCCGACCTAACCGGCGGCGGCGCCCCGGCCGCGGACAGGGTCCTCGACCGGACAGAAAGTGACATGATGACCTCCCCAGATCAGCCCGCGCTCACGGTGCAGGGCCTCGGCCTGCAGATCGGCGGCGCCCGCATCCTCGAGGATGTCGGATTCTCCGTCACGACCGGAGAAATGGTCGGCGTGATCGGACCGAACGGTGCCGGCAAGACCACCCTGTTCAACCTCATCTCCGGCGTCCTGAAGCCGACGGCCGGTTCCATCACGCTCGACGGCAAGGACGTCACGTCGGCCTCGATCCACAGCCGCGCCCGCGCCGGCCTGGGCCGGACATTCCAGACCTCCAGCCTGTTCCCGCGGCTCAGCGTGCTGGAAAACGTCCGGCTCGCGGCCCAGGCAGCCCTCGGCGGAAGCGTCACGGTCTTCCGGTTTCCCTCGCGGACGGATTCCGCGACCGCCGCCGCGAAGCAGAACGTGGCCGAGGTCGGGCTGGAGGACAAGCTGCACACCGCGGCCGGAGACCTCGCCCACGGCGACAAGCGCAAGGTGGAGATCGCCATGCTCCTGGCCGGCAACCCCTCGGTCATCCTGCTCGACGAACCGATGGCCGGAGTGGCCTCCGGCGACGTGCCGGGGCTGAGTGCGATCATCCGCCGGATGCACCGCGACCGCGGCTGCACCGTGATGATGGTCGAGCACCACATGGACGTGGTCCTCGGGCTTGTCGACCGCGTGGCGGTCATGCACCACGGCAAACTGCTCGCCATCGACACCCCGGACGCGGTGATGGCCAATCCCACCGTCCAGAGCGCCTACCTGGGAGAACCCGTATGAGCCAGCACCCGGAAAGCCGCGCGGCCGCGCCGCAGGACGCTGCCACGCCCGCCCCGACGACCACCACCGCCACCGCCACGTCGCCGGCCGCGGCACGGCCGGACCGCCACGCCCGCCCGGTGCTGGAGGTCGCGGGGCTCAGCGCGCACATCGCCGGCCAGCAGGTGGTGGAGAACGTCAGCTTTTCCGTGCCCGCCACCGGCATCACCGCCCTGCTGGGCCGCAACGGCGTGGGCAAGACCAGCACCATCAAGGCCATCATCGGCCTGATCTCCCGCAGCGGCAGCGTGACGCTGGACGGCACGCGGATTGACAAGGAAGCGACCTACAAGATCATCCGCCGCGGCGTGGGCTACGTCCCGGAGGACCGCGAGGTCTTCTCCAAGCTGACCGTGGCGGAGAACCTGCGGCTGGCCGAACGGGACGCCTCCCCGCGCCGGCAGCTGGTGGAGGAACTCTTCCCCGACCTGCTCAAGCGCGCCTCGCAGATGGCCGGGACGCTCTCCGGCGGGCAGCAGCAGATGGTCTCGCTGGCGCGTGCGCTGCTGAATGAGAACAAGCTGCTGCTGATCGACGAGCCGACCAAGGGCCTGGCGCCCAAGATCGTGCAGGAAGTCTCCGAGACGCTGGAGCGGGCCGCCGCAACGGTGCCCATCCTGCTGGTCGAGCAGAACCTGCAGGTGGTCCGCCAGCTGGCCGCCGGCGCGGTGGTGCTGTCCGGCGGGCGGGTGGTCCACACCACCGACAGCGCGCTGGATTTCCTGGACAACGAAGACCTGACCCAGCGGCTGCTGGGCGTCCACGCCGAAGGCGGGCACGACGACGAGGCCGCCCCCGCAGCCGCCGAGACCGGCACCGACCCGAACGGGGTGCACAAGTGAGTACCATCGTCCTGCTGACCGTCACCGGCCTGGGCCTGGGCGCGCTCTACTTCCTGGTGGCCTCCGGGCTGAGCCTGATCTACGGGCTGATGGGCGTGCTGAACTTCGCGCACGGCTCCTTCCTGACCCTCGGCGCGTTCGCCGGCTGGGAGGTGGCCCGCCGCGCCGGGGCCGACAACTGGTGGACCTTCCTGGGCTCCCTCCTGGTGGGCGCCGTCGTGGGCGCCCTGTTCGCCGCCTTCACCGAGTTCGTGCTGATCCGCAAGCTGTACGAGCGGCACATCGAACAGGTCCTGGTCACCGTCGGCCTCTCGCTGGCGTCGGTTGCGCTGTTCGACGGGATCTGGGGCACCGACCCGGTCTATATCTCCGGACCCGAATGGTTCAGCCAGACCACCAGAATCCTCGGCGCCGACATCGCGAACGACCGCTTCGTGGCCATCATCGCGGCGGTGTTCGTGCTGCTGGGCCTGGTGTTCTTCCTCAAGCGCACCCGCTACGGAATGATCATCCGCGCCGGCGTGGAAAGCCGCTCCATGGTCACCGCGCTGGGCATCGACGTCCGCAAGGCGTTCACGCTGGTCTTCGCCATCGGCGGCGCCGCGGCCGGCCTGGGCGGGGTGCTGGCCAGCCACTACTTCGGCTACGTCTCGCCGCTGCTGGGCGGATCGCTGCTGATCTTCGCCTTCATCGTCACCGTGATCGGCGGCCTGGGCTCGCTCACCGGCGCGGCCATCGCCTCGGTGGTGGTGGCGCTGCTGCAGCAGTTCGCGAACTTCTACCTCAACGGCACGGGGGACTTCGTCGTCGTCGTGGCCCTGGCCCTTGTCCTGCTCTTCCGGCCCTCCGGCCTGCTCGGGAGGAAATCATGACCACCAGCAAGACCGACCCGCAATCTGACGCGCAGCCGAATCCGGCCGCCGCAACCGCCGGGCACACACATGGTTCGCCGCTCGGTGGACGAGTCCCCGGTGTTCAAGGAGATCGCCGACAAGAAGCAGCAGCAGAAGGTCCCCATCGTGGAACTGTTCCGCA
>NZ_JBNHGL010000018.1:0-29687 GCF_059091245.1 Arthrobacter sp. Y3225116 | reverse complement strand
GCCGGCACGCTCGAGCAGCTGCAGGCGTTCGCCGCGAATCCGCCGGCCAAGGCGCGGGTGATCCCGCTGAAGGTGGCCGGCGCCTTCCACACCGAACACATGGCCCCGGCGGTCAGCGCCCTGGAAACCCTGCGTCCCCAGCTGAAGCCGGCCCTGCCGTCGCTGACCCTGCTCTCCAATTACGACGGCGAACCGGTCTTCGGCGGCGACGAGAACCTGGACAGCCTGATCGCCCAGGTGTCGCGTCCGGTCCGCTGGGACAAGTGCATGGAGAAGCTGGTGTCCGTCGGCGTCACCGGGTTGCTGGAACTGCCGCCGGCCGGCACCCTCGCCGGGCTGGCCAAGCGCGGCATGAAGGGCGTGGCAACCATGGCCCTGAAGTCGCCGGAAGACCTGGAAGCGGCCCGCGCGTTCATCGCCGAGCACACCGAACAGACCCCCGTCCTGAACCGCACGTCTGGAGAATCCGAGCAGTGAGCACACCCGTCATCCAGCAGACCCCGCTACGCGACTTCACGCGCATCCTGGGCATCGGAGCGTACCGTCCGGACGTCATCGTCACCAACGACGACGTCTGCCAGTGGATCGATTCCTCCGACGAGTGGATCCGCCAACGGACCGGGATCGTGACCCGTCACCGGGCGGGCGCCAACACGTCCGTGCTGGACATGGCCGAAGGCGCCGCCAAGGAAGCGATGGCACAGGCCGGCATCACCGGCGACCAGCTCGGGGCCGTCCTCGTCTCCACCGTCTCCCATCCCTACGCCACGCCGTCGGCCGCCGCGGCGCTGGCCGACCGGATCGGCGCCACCCCGGCTCCCGCCTTCGACATCTCCGCCGCCTGCGCCGGCTACTGCTACGGCATTGCTCAGGCCGATGCCCTGGTCCGCTCCGGAACCGCCGACTACGTGCTGGTGGTCGGCGCGGAGAAGCTCTCCGACGTCATCGACAACACCGAGCGGACGATCTCGTTCCTGCTGGGCGACGGCGCCGGCGCCGTCATCGTGGGCCCGTCCGACACGCCGGGCATCAGCAAGCCGGTCTGGGGCTCCGACGGCAGCAAGTGGGACACCATCAGCATGACCCACTCGCTCAACCACGTCCGCGAGCTCTCGCTGGCCGCAGAGGCCGCCGGCTCGCTCTCGGCCGTCTCGGACACCTTCGACGAGAATGACCACAAGCTCTGGCCCACGCTGCGCCAGGACGGCCCATCCGTGTTCCGCTGGGCGGTCTGGGAAATGGCCAAGGTAGCAAAGCAGGCGCTGGAGGCGGCCGGCCTGCAGCCCGAAGACCTCGCCGCGTTCGTGCCGCACCAGGCCAACATGCGCATCATCGACGAGATGGTCAAGCAGCTGAAGCTGCCCGAGAGCGTGGTCGTGGCGCGGGATATCGCCGATGCCGGCAACACCTCGGCAGCGTCCATCCCCTTGGCCACGCACCGCCTGTTGCAGGAGAACCCCGCGCTCTCCGGCGGATTAGCCCTGCAGATCGGCTTCGGCGCCGGACTGGTCTTCGGCGCGCAGGTCATCGTCCTGCCGTAGACTGCCTTGCGGTAGTCGGGCCTCCCCTACATTCCCACCAGAACCAGGCCGCAGACCGCGGTTTGACACCCCGTCCGGACACCGTCCGGCAGCACAAGAAAAGGAGCCACCATGGCTAGCAACGAAGAAATCCTGGCCGGTCTGGCCGAGATCGTCAACGAAGAGACCGGCCTGGCCCCGGAGGCTGTCGAGATGGACAAGTCCTTCACCGATGACCTGGACATCGATTCCATCTCGATGATGACCATCGTGGTCAACGCCGAGGAAAAGTTCGGCGTGCGCATCCCGGACGAAGAGGTCAAGAACCTCAAGACCGTCGGTGACGCCGTCAACTTCATCGTCAACGCCCAGGCGTAGTTCCGCGCCGCCCGGGGGCTCCCGGGACTCGGCGGCCGGCGGGTGACCCCCGGTCCGGCCGCCGCACCGGATTTATTGCCCAATCACTATTGAGAGAATGAATCAATGGCACGCAAAGTAGTCATCACCGGCCTCGGCGCCACCACCCCGATCGGCGGCGACGTCCCCACGATGTGGCGGAATGCGCTCAAGGGCGTTTCCGGGGCCCGTACCCTCGAAGATGATTGGGTAGCCCAGTACGAGCTGCCGGTGACGTTCGCCGCCCAGGCGAGCAACCGCCCGGACGAAGTACTGACCCGGGTCGAAGCCAAGCGGATGGACCCCTCCACCCAGTTCGCCGTGGTGGCGGCCCGTGAGGCCTGGAAAGACTCCGGCATCGAAGAGGTGGACCACGACCGCCTGGCCGTTGCTTTCGCCACCGGTATTGGCGGCGTATGGACGCTGCTGGACGCGTGGGACACCCTGCGCGAGCGCGGGCCCCGGCGGGTGCTGCCGATGACGGTGCCCATGCTGATGCCGAACGGCCCGGCCGCGGCTGTGAGCATGGACCTGGGAGCCCGCGCCGGCGCCCACACCCCGGTCTCCGCCTGCGCTTCCGGCACCGAAGCCATGGCCTTGGGCATCGACCTGATCCGCGCCGGCAAGGCCGACGTGGTCATGACCGGCGGCGCCGAGGCCGCGATCCACCCCATGCCCATCGCGGCGTTCAGCGCGATGCAGGCCCTGTCCAGGCGCAATGACGACCCCGAGCGTGCTTCGCGCCCCTACGACCTGGACCGGGACGGCTTCGTGATGGGCGAAGGCGCCGGCGCGCTGGTGCTCGAGGCCGAGGAACATGCCCTGGCCCGCGGTGCCCGCATCTATGCCGAGCTTGCCGGCTCCGGCGTCACCGCCGATGCGTACCACATCACCGCCCCGGATCCCGAGGGGCTGGGCGCCACCCGCGCGCTGAAGGCCGCACTGTTCGATGCCCGGGCACAGGCGACCGACGTGGTGCACGTCAACGCCCACGCCACGTCCACCCCCGTCGGCGACAAGCCGGAATACACCGCCTTGAAGGCCGCGCTCGGAGACCATGTCGGCAACGTTGCCGTCTCCGCGACCAAGTCGCAGACCGGCCACCTGCTCGGCGCGTCGGGTGCCGTGGAGTCCGTGATGACCGTGATGGCCGTCTACGAACGCCGCGCTCCCGCCACGATCAACCTGGACAACCAGGACCCGGAGATCCCGCTGGACGTGGTCACCTCCGCCCGCGACCTGCCGCAGGGCGACATCGTCGCGCTGAACAACTCCTTCGGGTTCGGCGGCCACAACGCCGTCGTCGTGTTCCGCAACGTCTGACGCTTCAACCGGGTGTGTGCCTGCGGGCAGCACGAAAGGGAGGGCGGCCGGTTATTACCGGTCGCCCTCCCTTGCGTGGATGGAGGAGGGAGTGAGCCGGCGTCAGCCGACCTGGTGCAGCCAGCGCACGGGGGCACCTTCCGCGGCGTGGCGGAAAGGCTCGAGTTCTTCGTCCCATGCCTCGCCCAGGGCGAGGGACAGTTCGTGGTAGACGGCAGCGGGATCGCCGGCACCGGCTTCGTAGGCGTAGCGGATGCGGTCCTCGCTCACCATGATATTTCCGTGGACGTCGGTCATGGCGTGGAAAATGCCGAGTTCGGGCGTGTGCGACCAGCGGCCGCCGTCCACCCCGGCGCTCGGCTCTTCGGCGACTTCATAGCGCAGGTGGGCCCAGCCGCGCAGGGCGGAAGCCAGCATGGCGCCGGTCCCCTGCGCGCCGACCCACGACAGCTCGGCCCGGTACATTCCGGGCGCGGCAGGTTGCGGGGTCCACTCGAGATCCGTTCGCTTGTCCACGACGGATCCGACGGCCCACTCGATATGCGGGCACAGTGCCGAAGGTGCTGAATGCACAAACAGCACTCCACGCGTCATCACAACAGACATCCCATCCTCCATTTGCTGTAGGTACGTCTTCCCCAACGACCTTCAGCCTGTCAACGGATGGAACTTGTCAGTACTGCTGTTTCCGACGCTTCGTTCCTCATTGTGCCGTACGGCATCGAATTGCGCCAGTGTAACTACCAATGTGTTATGGCGTGTCGCCTGTTCCGCCGGTGCAGGGCTGTCCAAGGGCACCCCAGGCGGCCGCGTTCCGGGCGGAACGGCCTGGTTCCGCCCTCCCGTGTCTCCGGGATCAAGCCCGCGGGTGCGCCTGCTGGTAGCTGCGGCGCAACCGGTCCACCGAGACGTGGGTGTAGAGCTGGGTGGTCGCCAAAGTGCTGTGGCCAAGGATCTCCTGGACGGCCCGGAGGTCCGCTCCCCCGTCCAACAGGTGCGTGGCGGCGCTGTGCCGGAGCGCGTGCGGCCCGGTGGCCGAGGTGTCGCCGAGCAGGCCGAAGAGCCTCGCCGCGACGGAGCGCACCTGGCGGGGGTCCACCCGCCTGCCCCGTTGGCCCAGGAACAGGGCCGGACCGCTTTCCACGCGGGCGAGCCTTGGGCGGCCGCGGCGCAGCCAGTCGTCCAGGGCGACGGCGGCCGGCAGGCCGAACGGGACGGTGCGCTCCTTGTTGCCCTTGCCGAGCACGCGGATGGTCCGGCGTTCGTTGTCCACGTCGTCGATGTCCAGGCCCGCGAGCTCGCTGACGCGGACGCCGGTGGCATAGAGCAGTTCGATCATCGCCCGGTCCCGCAGGGGCATCGGCTCCCCCTCCACGGCTTCCTCGGCGAGCGTCCGGAACAACTCGTCGACCTGTGCCGGGCGCAGCACGGTGGGCAGCGAGCCGTTGCGTTTGGGCGCCTTCAGCCGGAGCGACGGATCGGTGTGGATGAGCTCTTCCCGCAGCGCCCAGCCCATGAACGTGCGGGCGGTAGCCGTGCGCCGCGCCAGCGTGGATCTGGCCATGCCGGCTCCGTTCATCGCGCCCAGCCAGGACCGCAGCGTCCCGAGCGTGATGTTCGGCAGCTCCCGGGCACCGGTTTCCGCTGCGTAGCCGAGCATGTGCCGGACGTCGGTCACATAGGCGCGGATGGTGTGTTCCGAGCGAGCGCGCTCCGCCTTCAGATAGCGGGCGAAGCCATCCAGGGCCGCGTCGAAGGCCTGTGGGAGCGGCTCGGTGCCCTGCGGTTCAGGTTGGTCTGCAGAGCTCATCCCCTCACTTTGCTGGCCCGGCCCGCCGAACTCAAGGAGGCGCACGGGAACGTGGCCGAATTGCCGCCGTGCCTCCTTCCCTGCGTCCTACTCAGTCCCTGCGCCCGCGGCGCCAGCCGGTGGCGTCATGGACGGCCAGTCCTGCCGCTTCCAACCGGCCGAGCCCCGCGAGGACGGTGCGGACCGGGATCCCCGCGACGGTGGCGAGCTTGTCTACGGTGCTTCCCCGTCGAACCGGCAGGGCGTCGAGCAGCAGCAGGTCGTCCACACCGAGTCCGTCGTGGTCCGCGAGCACCTCTTGGCTCCCGGCCTGCACTGTTCCCAGCGGTCCCGCGAGCTCGGCCGCCTCTGCAGCATCCGTGACGGCAGTTGCGCTCCCGTCGCGCAGCAGCCGGTGGGTGCCGGCCGAGTTCGCGCTGTAGACCGATCCGGGGACGGCGCCCACGCCGCGGCCAAGCCCCGCGGCGTGATGGGCGGTATTTAATGCCCCGGAGCGCCAGCGGGCCTCCACCACGATGGTTGCGGCGGCCAACGCTGCGATGAGCCGGTTTCGTTGCAGGAATCTCCACCGTGTGGGTGCGGCGCCGGGCGGAACTTCCGCCAGCAGGATCCCCCGGCTGGCGATGGCGCGGAGCAGTTCTTCGTTTCCGGCCGGGTAGTACCGGTCCAGGCCACCGGCCATGACCGCCATGGTGGCGACATGTTCGGTCTCCGCCGCCAGGGCCGACCGATGGGCCTGCGCGTCGATCCCGTAGGCTCCGCCGGAAATCACGCAATAGCCGCGCTGCGCTAGTCCGCTGCTGATGTCGCCGGTCACTTGGTTGCCGTAATTCGTGCTGTCCCGGGAGCCGACAACGGCCACCGTCGACCGGACGTCCGGGATGCCGTCCGTGAACCTTCCCCGCGCCCAGAGGCAGAGCGGTTCGCCCAGCCCGAGGTCTGCCAACGACGCCGGCCACACGGCATCTCCGGGAATGAGCACGGTGCCGCCGAGCCTGCCGATCACGGCCAGGTCGCGTTCCGGCGCAAGGTCCTTGATGCGCGGCGCCCATCGCTCGAGGGCGTCGTTGAGCGGCTGGGCGTTTCCGGCAGTGGGATCGCGGTCAAGGGCGCGCAGCAATTCCGCCTGCAAACCATGCCCGGCCTTGATCTGGCCGGTGGCGACTCTCAGGGCGTCGTGCGCGCCGGCAGCGGCGACCAGTGCCTGGCCGATCCAGTCAGACGGCTCCATCAGCCGGGACAACGCCGCCCTGGCAAGGCGTTCATCGGTGGACGGCAGTTGCGTCATTCTGGTCATCTCCTCCTGGCCGGCGGCCGCAGACGGCGAAGGCATGGTCAGGCCGCCTTGACCTGTTGGCGGAAGGCCAGCGCCGTACTGACGCAGTCCCGGTCCGGTCGGTCCAGGCCGGACAGGTCGGCGAGCGTCCACGCAACGCGCAGGACACGCGAGTAGCCACGGCCGGTCAGCACTCCGCATTCCATGGCCCGGTCCAGGTCCCTGGTGATAGTGGCCGGAAGCCGCAGCTTCCCGGTCAACAGTTCGCCGCTGATCTCCGCGTTCAACCCGATGCCCCACGGCTGCAGCCTCACCCGCTGGGCCGTCCGTGCCACCGCTACCCGGGCGGCGACGGCCGCGCTGTCCTCCCGCCGAGCACCCGCGGCCATCATCCCCACCGTCAGCCGTGGCAGAGTCAGCTGCAGATCGATGCGGTCGGTCAAGGGGTTGGAGAGCTTGCCAAAGTAGCGGCGCCTCTGGTCGGGCGTGCAGGTGCATTCCAAACCCTTGCCCCCGGAGAGCCCGCACGGGCAGGGGTTCGCCGCCATGATGAGCTGGAAGCGTGCCGGGTAGGCTGCGCTGCCCGCCGCCCGGTGTACCACCAGCCGCCCGCTCTCCAGCGGCTGGCGCAACGCGTCGAGCACCTGCCGGTCGTATTCGGGTGCCTCATCCATGAAGAGCACCCCGCGGTGTGCCCGCGAGGCCGCTCCCGGGCGGGGCATGCCGGAGCCGCCCCCGATGATGGAAACCGCCGTTGCCGTGTGGTGCGGGCTCTCGTACGGTGGCCGCCGTACCAGTTCGGTCAGCGGGGCCGCCGTGGCACTCAAGGAGTGGATGGCGGTGACCTCCATGGCATGGTGGTCGGGAAGATCTGGCAGGATGCCCGGCAACCGTTCGGCGAGCATCGTCTTGCCGGCACCGGGCGGGCCGACGAGCAGCAAATGATGGCCGCCCGCAGCCGCGACTTCCAGCGCGGCCCGGGCTTCATGCTGCCCGGCCACGTCCGCCAGGTCGGGGGCGGGCGCCGGAGGAGCTGAGGCCGGCACGGACGGGGCCAACCGCTCTTGCGGGGCGAGATTGAGCCGGTTCGCGTCGGCGCCGAAGGCCATGAGGACCTCAACCAGGTTGCCGAAGCTGCGCACTTGGGCGCCGGGCACCAGCGCGGCCTCGGCGGCGTTGGCGTCGGCAACGACAACATGCGGATACCCGGCATCGACGGCCGCCATCACCGCCGGCAGTACACCCCTGACCGGCCGGAGCCTCCCATCCAGACCCAGCTCGGCCAGGAAGATGTTGCGGCCGCTGGGCCGGACGTCTCCCGCCGCCTGGAGCGAGGCCATCAGGATGGCCAAGTCAAAGCCGGAACCCTTCTTCGGCAACGAAGCGGGGACAAGGTTGACGGTGATCTTCCGCCTGCTGAGCGGGACCCCCGCGTTCTTCGCAGCGGCCTTGATCCGTTCCTTGGCCTCGGTCAGGGCCGCGTCCGGCAGCCCCAGAAGAATAAAAGCCGGGAGGGTTTGGCCGATGTCCGCTTCTACCTCGACGATATGCCCGTTCAGCCCCACCAGCGCCACCGAGAACGTCCGTCCGAGCCCCATCAGCCGACGTCCTTCAGGTACTCGATCACGGGCCAACGCGCCTGTCCGTAGAGCACCGCGACGGCGTCTAACTCGCCCTTCGAGCTACGCCAGTTTCGGTCGATCACGCCCAGGCCAGCGCGGGACAGGTATGCGAGGGCCATCTCGTCACCGCGCCGCCTGAGTTCGTCCTTCGCTCTCATGCCTCCAGCGTGACGCGGCCTTACTCTGTGAGCAGGCCGAGGCACACGGATGTGGACTGCTTCGTCAAGGGGCCGTTCTGTGGAGGAAAGGAGACGCCACACAAACTTGATGCTGGGCCCGCCGATTCCCTAGCCCAGGCTTGGCGGCGGGCTCGGCGGATATCGTGCGCAACATTCACCGACAGTTGGTCGGCAACATGGGGCGTTCTCAATTTCCACCGACGGCATCTCGCCGCTGCCAGAACTCCATGTGGGCAACCTAATCGTACTTGGCAGTCGAGACCGCGACGTCACCGTTGGAAGCAAGAGTCCCCTGCTGAGCAAGGTCCTCGAGGCAGCCCTCAAGCAGACTGAAGAATGAAAAGCTGGCCACTACGAAGTCAGGCGGCAGTGCAAACTTTGCACCATCGATAATGGGGATACATAGAGCGCGCGAGTCGCAATACTTTCCGCAGGCCCCTGACCATCCTTTGCAAGGACCTTCGCACGTAACCTCTCGAAGAAACGCGACCTGTGCTACTGAAACTGCTCGAAGAAGAAGTACCTAAGATTCGTCTTCACTCATTGCGGATAGCTTTCCCCCTGCGCTTTAAGCTCGTCGTCCATACGGAAAATACTTAGGCAGGCCCATCGATGGCTCAGGTGACTTCTTCAGCTCGAAAGATCTCTCGTCCCGAAACATACCGCCAGATCACATGGTCTAACTTCCTTGGCTCAGTAGGAAACCGGAGAGCGGTCTCTCTGATCAACTCGGCGATCTCCACAGGGGTGAGGCGTTCTCGTTCCAAACCAGCGTGTTCCTCCACGAACCGGATGATCATACGGTCAGGCTTCACCGACTGGAAGCCCGACAGAATGAGGAAGTAGTTGAACGTGACGCCGGACGATTGACTCGGGAGCTTCAGCCAGGCCTTCTTCACACGTTCCAGTGAAACGTCCCTTGCCCTCTCTGCGTACAGCGCGGAACGGGTTGTGACATCCAAGGACCTCAGCATTTGGGCCGCTTGGCGGATAACCTCAGCCTTCAATACGGCATTGGGTTTCGTATGCGCTGGTTTGTGGTTGTCCACCATGTCCGCCCAACCACCGCTGCCGCCTAGCTCCTCGAAGGTTTGCAATAGCTCGACAACGCCATCGTGATAGGCATTAGCACCCTGGGCCTCCCGGTGTGCCCTGTACTTGTTCACCACGTTTATGACGCTCTGGTAATGCGAGCCCGTGGAGTAGATGGAATCGATGACAGCGAGAGCCAGGCTGTGCGAGTAACCGTCGGCTGTGATCCACCGAGTCTGGTCCTCAAAAAGCTCGCGGCACTTTTGGGCCAGAATGTCAGCTTCAGCGCTGCGGGCATACGTCATAGCCGCACTTTAGCAGCGAGTCCGGAGTGCAACAGTCATTGCCTTCCCACCCTGCTGACGTGTCCCCTAAGCTTCGGCAGCGGCTATTCATTGATGCAGCAGCGTGGTGTGCCAGAGGCTTAGCGCTTCATTCCAAATCACCCCGCGATGCGCGCTCATGAGGCGGCCCCGGGACTGGGCAGTCTGGAGTCGCCTCCGATGATCGAGACGGCCGTCGCCGTTTCGTGCGGCCCTAGGGAAGTGCGCGTAAGTCGAGGTGCCTTGCCTATCAATCCACGGCAGCCGGACTATTCGAAAGTGCCCGCCCTCGCCAAGGCGCCGCTTGCCGTCATATCTCCCTGATGCAGCGTTCTTGCGTGCTGAAGCGCAACTAACCCCTTTCATTACTTTCATGTTTTCGCATAAACCGTTGCTCGTCGCCTAATCTGATGGAACCTCGCATCCGTCTCTAAGAGGAGCACATTTGAGAATTCCACATCGCCTGGTCCCTGTCGCTCTTGTCGGCATGCTCGGCCTCACTGCCTGCGGCGGTGCCAAGGACGAACACGGCTTCGCCGAGATCGCGACAGCCCCTAACGACGTCTCCGTCTTCGTCTCGCCCCCTGAGGTGACCGAGGATTACGACTACGGCGGCGAGTTGCTCGAGTTCGATATAACCGTCCTGAACGGCTATGAGACGTCGATCAAAGCCAAGCCTTACAGCTTCCCGGAAGTCCTCTACGGCGATGACGCGAAGAAAGTACACAGCAGCCCCGACATGACGTTCGCAACCTTACCTTCCGGGCAAACGGAGAAAATCCGCGTCAGCTATGGCATACCAGCCGGGAAGCGCGGCGACGTCCGCGTTACGTTCGACGTCGAGGACTTCGACAAGCCAGTCGTCTTTACTGGCGTCGTCAAATAGCCCCCAGCCCTGTTAAACCCATCATTACTCGACCAATCCGACCAGAAGAACGAGGCCTCCCTCAGAGCCCTGCCTGAGGTCCGCTGCGGCGCCGAGGGCGTGCCAGCCGAGCACGCCAACGACGAGAAACGTCAGGTTGGATTCGCTCTCTGCGATCCTGCTCGGCGAGAAAGGAGCAGGCAACCATCGACTAGGGCATCCCGAAGGCGGCCGCGACGAGGTCCGCGTGAAAATCGATGGGCTCGATTTCCTGAGCGACGCAGCTATTTGAAAGGCTCGTTCTAGTAGCCCGACCTGGAGAGGCCCTCAGCCCTGACCGGCTGGGTGCTTTTCTGTCGTTTCGAAAAGGTCAATTGGCAAACAAGGACTGTCCGATGTCCGCTTCTACCTCGACGATGTGCGCGTTCAGCCCCACCAGCGCCACCGAGAACGTCCGTCCGAGTCCCATCAACCGACGTCCTTCAGGTACTCGATCACGGGCCAACGCGCCTGTCCGTAGAGCACCGCGACGGCGTCCACCCTCATCGCCGTACCGGCCATGCCGTGGTCGAGCAGCCACTGGTGCCCCAGGAAGTGGAGACGGCGGACTTTCGCGTCGGTGATGGCTTCAAAGGGGTGGCCATAGTCGGTGCTGCGCCGGGTCTTGACCTCGGAGACCACGATGGTCGCCCCGTCCACGGAGACGATGTCCAGTTCGCCGTCGGGGCTGCGCCAGTTTCGGTCGATCACACGCTGGCCGGCGCCGGAAAGATAGGACGCGGCCATTTCCTCACCGCGTCGGCCCAGTTCGTCTTTCGCTCTCATGCCCTTCAGCCTGGCGGCGGGCAGGGGAAGGCAGCTTCACAAAACCCCATGATGTGGAGAGCCCACTACTGACGGCGGCCTGTGCAGGACAGGGCACAGCCTCCGTTAGGCTAAGAAGTGATGCGCAGCACAGTCTGGCCTGCGCTCCATATCAGCCACCGGATCAGCCTCTCGGCGCGCGCACGCGGGCGCCGGCATGCTGCAACGTACAGGAACGGTTCGGGGACCAGGAAGGACTCGCAGTGAGGATAACTGTCGTCGGAGCCGGCGCGTGGGGATTGCCGGCAGCGGCCGAATTGGCCGGCCGCGGCCATCAGGTCACCCTGATTGACCGCTTCGGCGTATCCAACCCCCTGTCGTCCTCGTACGGGCCGACCCGCATGTGGCGTATTGCCGACCCGGATCCCGGCCGGGTCCGGCTGTCCAGGCTGGGGCTGGAGGCCATGAAGCGGCTCTCGAGCAGGGCCGGGACACCCGTTTTCCTCCAAAAGGGCCTGCTGTGGCGCGACTCGATGTCGCTGCCACGCCTGCGGTCGACCCTTCTCGCCGAAGAGGTGCCCTTCGAGGAGGTCGACGCGAACGACGTTGGAGAGTTCCTGCCCGGCTTGAGGCCGGACGGCCGGGACGCCATCTGGCAGCGGGACGCCGGCGTGGTCCTGGCCGAGGTGAGCCTGCAGGCGCAGTTTCGGCTGTTTTCCGCGGCGGGCGGCACCTTCCTGCACGGGGTAACGGTCTCGGAGGTTTCGGCAGCTTCGGGAACCGTCAGCGCTTCCCTCTCCGACAGCAGGCGCGTCGATGCGGACGTGTTGGTGATTGCGGCCGGTCCGGGGAGCGGCGCCTTGCTCGCACAGCTTGGGTTGCCCGCGCCGCTTCGACCGTACCTGGAGCAGGTGGTCCACTTCGGCACCGCGGCACGCCGGGGCGCCACCGAGGACTACCCCTGCTTCTTCGACGGCCCCACGGACGAGGCGCCGGGCATCTACGCCATGAGCAGCCCGGGCATAGGCTACAAGGTCGGCCTGGACAGTCCGCTGCGGCACTACACCGAGGGGGACGCCGACAGGTCCCCGGATGAGGTGCGCACCGGCATCATCCGCGAGCGGGTGCGCCGCGACTTGTTGTCGCTGGACCCTGATGTGCTCGATGCACAGGTCTGCGTGTGGACCGACACCCCCGACGGCAGGTTCGTCGTCGATTCGCCGATCCCCGGCGTCGTCGTTGCCTGCGGGGATGCCGGCGAGGGCTTCAAGTACTCGGCGCTGATGGGCATCATTGTCGCCGACCTGGCCGAGGACAAGCAGCCCGAGGCTGACATCAGCCCCTTTCGGTTGGGCCGCTTCGAAGGCGCGGACAGCGCCGACTGGGGTGTTCCGACCGCGCTGGGCCGCTGACCGGGCGGTCGGAACACCGCAGCACACTCGGTGGAGCAGGTCAGGCCTCGACCGGCAAGCCGGCCGCTAACTGCGCAGCCGCTCCCCTTTCGGATCGTAGAACGGGCGACGTGAGACCGTGGCCGCGACGAGCCTGCCCCTGCATTCGACCGTGAACCTCCCGGAGAGGTCCGCGTCCGCGGCGACCGAGGCGAGCCCGACGGCGCGTCCCAGCGTGTAGCCGTAGCTGCCGCTGGTCATGCGGCCCACCGGCACGCCGTCGCAGAACACGGTCTCGTCGTGCACGAACAATGGCTCCGGGTCCTCCAGCGCCACATACACGGTCCGGTACGCGGGCGCCGCCGGATCCAGCTTCGCCACCGCGTCCCGGCCCACGAAGCCGCCCGGCTTGTCCAGCGCCACGGTGAAGCCGAGTCCTGCCGAGTACGGGTCGTCGGCGGGCCCGATGTCATGCCCGAGATGGCGGAAACCCTTCTCGCTGCGCAACGAGTCGAGGGCGTGGTAGCCGGCCAGCCGTACGCCGAGGTCCTGCCCGGCCTCCCACAATGCGTCGAACACGTTGAGGGCCGTGTCCGCGCCCGGGTACAGCTCGTAGCCGAGTTCGCCGACAAAGCTCACCCGCAGGGCGTAGGCGAAACCGTCCGCAACCTCCACGTTCCGTCCCTCCGTGTAGGCCTGGGCCTCGTCCGACCAGTCCTCGGGCGAAACCCGACGGAGCAGTTCCCGGCTCTTCGGTCCCATGACGCCGATCGTCGCCAGACCGGCCGTCGCATCGAAGACCGCGGCCGCCTTGCCCTGCGCCAACCGCCGCAGGTACCCCAGCGTCTTGTCCTGGCTGAAGGCGGGCGTCACCACGAGGAACCGGTCTTCCGCCAGCCTGGTGACGGTGCCGTCCAGCTCAATCCCCCCGGCCTCGTTGAGCATCAGGGTGTAGACGGCCTTGCCGACGCGGACGTCGACGTCCGCCGTGCAGGCCTGCTGACAGACCGCCAGCGCGTCCGGACCTGCCACTTCGATCTTCGCGAAGGAGCTCAGGTCGAACAGCACCACCCCTTCCCGTGCGCCACGGTGCTCCTCGCCGACACGGTCGAACCAGTTCTGCCGGCCGTAGCTGTACTCATACTGCGGCGCGGTCCCGGGGTCGCCGTACCAGTTCGCCCGCTCCCAGCCGTTGAGCTCCCCGAAGCAGGCGCCGAGTTCGGCGAGCCGGACGTGCAGCGGCGAGCGCCGCACATTCCGGGCCGTGGCCGGCTGCAGCTGCGGCCAGTGCATGGCGTAGAGGCGTCCCAGCCCCTCCCGGGTCCGGGCATGGAGGTAGCGCCGGTTGCTCTGGTGCCGCGAGAACCGCTGCACGTCCACCGCGGCCGCATCGAAGCCGGGTGATCCGGAGATCACCCATTCGGCCAGTTCCCGGCCGGCGCCGGGGGCGAAAATGATGCCCTGGGAGTTGAAGCCGGCAGCGACAAAGAGGTTGCGCACCTCGGACGTCTCCCCGAGGACGAAGTTGGAATCGGGGGTGAAGCTCTCCGGGGCGTTGAGGAATCGGTCGTATTGGCTCCGCGCCAGTGCCGGCACCGCCGCCTCGGCCTTGCCGCGGATGGTCGCAAAATGTTCCCAGTCGGGCTCAAACTCCGCGAAGCCGCCCCTGCCGATCCCGCTCACCGGCCGCGGCAACCCGTCCGGCTCGAAGGCGCCGACCAGCAGCCGCCCCGACTCGTGCCGGATGTAATAGCTGTTATCCAGGTCCCGGAAGACCGGCAGCCCGGGCACGGCGCCGTCGATCTCCCCGGTCCGCACGTGCACGTGCTCGGCGGCATACAGCGGCACATGCGCCCCGGCGGTCGCGGCGAGGTCGCGCGTCCACAGCCCGCAGGCGAGGATCACCCGTTCGGCCTCTATGGTCCCCTGATCCGTGACGACGCCCGTCACCCCGCCCCGGCTGTGGCGGAGGCCGGTCACGGACACGTTTTCGCGCAGGGCGGCGCCGAGCCCGTGGGCGAGCTTGGCGAAGGACAGCGCCGCGTAGCCGGGGTTGATGTGCCCGTCGTCCGGCAGGTAGAGCGCGCCGAGCACGCCGTCGGTCCGGGCCAGCGGCCACAGCCGGCCCAGCCCGGCCGCATCCAGGATCTCCGCCTCGGTGCCGTTGTGGCGGGCCACGTCGCAGGCGTAGTGCATCTCATCCACCCGTCCGGCGGTCCGCGCCACCATCACCGAGCCGGATGGCTGGAACGAGACGTCGAGCCCGGAGCGTTCTTCGAGCGTGCCGTAGGTCTCGAGGCCGTATTTGGCCAGCTTGGTCATCGCCGTCGTCGTCCTCCCGCCGGTCACGAGGCCTGCCGCGTGCCACGTGGTGCCGCTGCCCAGGACGTTGGCTTCGAGCAGGAGGACGTCCGTCTCCCCCGAGGCCGCCAGGTGATACGCGATGCTGGCCCCGATGATTCCCCCGCCCACGACGACGGTGCGCGCCCGGGCGGGCAGCGGCCCGCGGGCCTCTTCGGTGAAGGCGGACGCGCTGATGGTGCGGTCTACGAGCCGGTCCATGGGTTTCCTCGCTTCTGTTGGCGGCAGGTCACGGGCCCGGCGCGCGGTCGCCCGGGGCTGGGGCTCCCGGCCCGCTGTCCTTCGCGTTAATAATGAATTATTGTGAACGGTATCACAGCACATCGAAGGGAAAACATGACCCCCGTTGCCGCCCCCGGCCCCGCACTGTCCATCGAGGATCAGCCGCGGCGCCAGCTCATCCTCGAGGCGGCGGAACGCCTTCTGGCCGCCCGCGGATTTGACGCAATCCGCCTGCGGGACATCTCCACGGAGGCCGGGATCTCCATCGGAATGATCCAGCACTACTTCCCCAGCCGGGACGCCGTGGTCCGCGACATGCTGGTCGCCGCGTGTGAGCGCAGGGCAACGGAGTGGCAGCTGCCCGCACTGCGGCAGGAGGACCCGGCCGCGAAGATCCGGGCGCTCCTCGTCGGCGCGGTCACGGATCCGGAACACTGCACCGTGTGGCTGGAATCCTGCGCGGCCGCCAGCAGGCACGGGGAGGTGCAACCCGTTGTGCTGCACACCAACACCCTGTGGCGGAAGGCGCTGGCCGCAGCGATTGCCGCAGGCACGGACGCCGGCCGCTTCACCCCCGCGATCCCGGTGGAACAGATCGTGGACACCCTGGTCGCACTCATCGACGGCCTGATCATGGCCGTGGCCACGAAGGACCCCAAAATCACGCCGGACTACATCGAGTCGCTGCTGCTGGCTGCGGCACGCCTTCAGCTCGGCGCCGACCTCGGCGAGTGAGCGACCCAAGGACGCCTACGGTGTTCCGGAGCCGGTCCGAGACGCGGCTCACAAAAAGATCGGTGAAACGCTTGTTTCGGCTGAACACCCGGGCTAAGGTCTACTAAACACAGTGATAAGTGAGATAGATCACTCCGTTAGGGAAGACTAAAGGAGGTGTTCGATGAGCGGTGCAGCGGATAACGAGCAGCCGATCGGCCAGCGCATTCGTGCGGCCCGGGAACTGCGGAGCATCTCGCTGCGCAGCCTGGCTCAGCTGACCGGCGTCAGCTCGGGTTTCCTGAGCCAGCTGGAAAACGCGCACTCGAACGCCAGCGTCGCCACGCTCAAGAAAATCGCGGAAGCCCTCGGAACGACGACGGCGGAGCTGATCGACGGCACCAGGCCCGAGGGCCGCGTGCTGCGCAAGGCCGACCGGCCTGTTTTCCATGCCGGCGACGGCCTCAACAAATACCTGCTCACCGGCTCCCCGCAGCGGAATCTGGAGGTCTACACCGGCGAGCTCGACGTGCACGGCGGGACCGGCGAGGAGCTGTACGCCCACGGAAATGCGCAGGAGGTCCTCGTCTGCCTGAAGGGGCGGGTGGAGGTCCGCCTCTCCGGCGAGTCACATGTCCTGGAAGGCGGGGACAGCGTCGAGTACCTCTCGTCCACGCCGCACGGCCTTCGGAACCTGGCCCACGGCGCGTCCGAGGTCATGTGGATCATCAGCCCTCCAACCATCTAAGGCAGCCGGTCCGGACGATTCGACAGCCGCTTCCGCACTCAGCGTTCCACACGAAAGAGGAGAAATAATGTCAGCAGTTACCACATCCCGCCGCCGGCGGGCCGTCCCGGTCGGAATGGCGGCAGCAGTTGCCCTGCTCGTGTCGGCCTGCGGCGGCGGGGGCAGTGCCGCCTCCGCCGACATCGACCTGGGCACCGGTCCCGCGGAGGCCGGCACGGTCAAGCCCGGAGCCTTGGACGGCCTCAACATGACCTTTGCCTCGTACGGCGGGCTGTACCAGGACGGACAGATGGCGGCGGCAGTGACGCCGTTCGCCGAGGAGTCCGGGGCGAACATCTTGTCCGATGGGCCCATGGAGTACGCAAAAATCCAGGCACAGGTGGAGTCGAACAACGTGACGTGGGACGTCGTCGACACCGATTCGAACTGGGCGGCCGGACAGTGCGGGAAGCTCCTGCAGAAACTGGACTTCTCGATCATCGACACGTCCAACGTCCCGGAGGGCCTGACCAGCGACTGCTACGTGCCCGCCATGCAGTACGCCACGGTCATGGTGTACAACACCGAAAAGTTCAGCAACGCACCGCAAAGCTGGGCCGATTTCTTCGATACCGAAAAGTTTCCCGGCAAGCGGGCCGTCCAGGGCGCCGACGTCGGAGGCGGCCTCCTGGAGGGCGCCCTGATCGCCGACGGCGTGGCCGAGGAAGACCTGTACCCGCTCGACGTCGAGCGGGCGCTGAAGAAGGTGGACACCATCAAGGACAGCCTCGTGTATTGGACCACGGGCGCCCAGTCGCAGCAGATGCTTGAGGCCGAGGAAGTGGACATGGCCCTGATCTGGTCCGGCCGCGCCTACGGAGCCGTGGAAAACGGCGCCCCGTTCGAGCCGGTCTGGGAGACCGGCGTCGTGGTCATGGATGTCCTGGCCGTTCCCACGAACGCGAAGAACCCGAAGGCCTCGATGGCCCTGATCAACTACGCGCTCGGCAAGGAACAGCAGGAGAAGCTCACGGAAGAAACCTCGTATTCCCCGGTCCACGTGGACGCCAAGCCGGCGGTGAATGAAAACGGCAAGAAGTTCCTGATCACCGAGCCGGAGATCGCCGACAAGGTCCTGGTCTCCGACTTCGCATGGTGGGGCGAGAACTACGCCTCGACCCTGGAACGCTGGACGGCCTGGGTCTCCTAATGAGCAATGCAGTCAAAGACCCCGTCCGGCCGGCAGACCCGGCCGGCCGGACGGGGAATGGCGAGGCCGGCGCGTCCCCGGCGGCCGGAAGGCGCCCGCGGCTGAGTCCGCTGTTGTTGTTGCTCCCGGCGCTGGCGCTGATGGCCGGCGTGTTCGCCTATCCGCTGGCCGAGGCCATGTGGCGCAGCGTGGCCGACCCCTTGCCCGGCACGCAGAACTACGAGTGGTTTGCCGCCAACGCCGGCAACTGGGCCGTGCTCGGCCGGACCCTGTGGGTCGCGCTGCTGTCCGCGGCCATCTGCCTGGTGCTGGCGTACCCGTATGCGTACTTCATGGTGATTTCGAGCCCGAAGGTGCGCGCCGCGCTGGTGGTCATTGTACTCATACCGTTCTGGACGTCGCTGATGATCCGCAGCTTCGCGTGGATCATCCTGCTGCAGGACAACGGCCTGATCAACGGCATGCTCGGGTTCCTGGGGCTGGGGCCGTTCGAGCTGATCCGCAACACCACCGGCGTCCTGATCGGCATGGTCCAGGTGCTGCTGCCGTTCATGGTGCTGCCGCTGTATGCGTCGATGCGGAACGTGGACCTGCGGCTGCTGCAGGCCTCCAGCAGCCTGGGCGCCGCGCCCTTCGTCTCCTTCACCCGGATCTTCATGCCGCTGGCCATGCCCGGCGTGGTGTCCGGCTCCCTGCTGGTTTTCATCCAGGCGCTCGGCTTCTACATCACCCCGGCGCTGCTCGGTTCGCCGTCCGAGATGCTGATCTCGCAATACATCTACGTGCAGGTCAACGGCCAGCTCCAGTGGGGTCGCGGCAGCGTACTGGGCGTCATCCTGCTTCTTGCGACGCTGCTGCTGCTGGGCCTGCTGGCGCTGCTGCTGCGCAAGAGCAAACGTGCCGCCGGTGACGAAGGAGGACTGCTGTGAAACATTCCGTGCTGACCCGGTCACTGCTGCTGGTCTATGCGGGCCTGGTGGCCGCCATCTTGATCGCGCCGACCTCGATCGTCATCCCGCTCAGTTTCACGGACAAGGCCTCGCTGAGTTTCCCGCCGTCGGGCTGGTCGCTGCGCTGGTATGAGAATTTCTTCACCGACCGGGCGTGGATGTCCGCCCTCGGCAATTCAATACTGATCGCCGTCATCGTTGCCGTCGCGGCGACCGTCATCGGCACCGCGGCGTCGATGGGCCTGCAAAAGTTTGTCCGGCGCCGGGCTGCCAAGACGCTGCAGGCACTGCTGCTGGCCCCGATCGTGGTGCCGGCGATCATCCTCGCCATCGGCGTCTACGCGATCTTCCTGCGGCTGCAGATGCTGGGCACCCTGACCGGCTTCGTGCTCGCCCACACGGTCCTGGCCGTGCCGTTCGTGGTGGTCTCCGTCACGGCGGCCCTCAGCGGTTTCGATCAGCGGCTGGCGACGGCGGCCGCCAGCCTGGGCGCGAACCGGTGGTCCACGTTCCTGAGGGTCATCCTGCCGTCCATCCTGCCCGGCGTCGTTTCGGGCGCGCTCTTCGCCTTCGTGACCTCGTTCGACGAGGTCGTGCTGTCCATCTTTATTAAAAGTCCGTACTTGGAAACGCTGCCCGTCAAGATGTATTCGTCCGTCACCAGGGACACGGACCCGACCATCGCGGCCGCAGCAACCTTGATCATGCTCTTGACGACAATCATCATTGCCGTCGGGCTGCTCAGTATGCGTAGGAGGAAACGTGTCCAGTAAGCTCACCGGGGCCGGCACCCGGATCGACATCCAGAATGTCACCAAGCGCTATGCCAAATCCACCGCCGTGGACGACGTCTCGCTGAGCATCGAGCCGGGTGAATTCATCACCCTGCTGGGCCCGTCCGGCAGCGGCAAGACGACCACGCTGAACCTCGTGGCCGGCTTCACGGACCTGACCAGCGGCTCGATCGAAATCGACGGCCAGCGCGTGGACAACGTGCCGGCGCACAAGCGCGGGCTCGGCGTCGTTTTCCAGCACTACGCCCTGTTCCCGCACATGAGCGTCGCCGAGAACATCGCGTTTCCGCTGCAGCAGCGCAAGACCCCCAAGTCCGAACAGCAGACGCTGATTGCCGAGGCACTCAAGACCGTCGGCCTGTCCGGCTATGAGGACCGCTACCCGCGCGAACTCTCCGGCGGCCAACAGCAGCGCGTCGCCTTCGCCCGCGCCATGGTCTTCAACCCCCGGGCGCTGCTCATGGACGAGCCGCTGGGCGCGCTGGACAAGAACCTGCGCGAGAAGCTGCAACTGGAGATCAAGCGGATCCACCAGGAAGTCGGCCGCACCTTCGTCTTCGTCACCCATGACCAGGAAGAAGCCCTGATCCTCAGCGACCGCATCGCCATCTTCAACAACGGCAGGATCGAGCAGGTCGGTACGAGCGCCGAGCTTTACGAGCGCCCCTCCAGCCTGTTCGTGGCCAAGTTCATGGGCGAGTCCACCATCTTCCGTGCCGACGTCGATACGGCCGGCCCGGAGTGGTCCATGGACTTCCACGGGGCCAGGCTCCGCGGCCCCGCCGGCCGGAACGTCTCCGGCAAGGGCGCCCTGGTCCTGCGGCCCGAGCAGTTGCGCGTCGCCCCGAAGGCAGAGGAAGTCCCCGGCGGCGCCGTCACCGTCCCGGTCAAGGTGGTCCAGAACATCTATCTGGGCTCCGGCCACAAGTACGAACTGCAGCTGCCCGACGGCTCGACCGGCATCGTCCGCACCCCGCTGTCCGAAAGCAACGGCCTGCGGCCCGGGGACGACGCCGTCGTCTACTGGTCCGCCCGGGACGGCGTGCTGCTCGAAGACTCCGACCTCGTCTCCACGACCTAGGAAACCCCACCATGAGCAAAAAACTGATTAACGAGACGGCCTCGACGGTCAACGGCAAGGTCTCCTTCTGGTTTGCCGAGGACGGGCTGCCCGCGCCCCGGCCGGCCCTGGCCGGCGACACGACGGCCGATGTCGCCATTGTCGGCGCCGGCTACACCGGGCTGTGGACGGCGTACTACCTCAAGAAGGCCCGGCCGGAGCTGGACATCGTCGTGCTCGAGAGCCGCTTCGCCGGCTTCGGCGCCTCGGGCCGCAACGGCGGCTGGTTGACCAACAGCATCACCGGCGGCCGCGGCCAGTACGTCAAGGCGCACGGCCGTGCGCTGGTGGGCCGGTTCCAGACGCTGCTGAACGAGACGGTGGACGAGGTCATCGCGGTCACCGGCGCGGAGGGCATCGACGCCGGTGTCCGCAAGGGCGGCGAGCTGAATGTGGCCCGCAACCCGGCCCAGCTGGAACGGCTCAAGGCCCTGGCCGCGGCCGAGGCCGAGTGGCCCGAGGCCGGCGTCCGCCTGCTGAGCGCGGCCGAAAGCAACGAACGGGTCCGGATTGCCGGCACGCTTGGCGCCGTCCACCAGCCGCACTGCGCCCGGATCCATCCGTCCAAGCTGGTGCGCGGCCTGGCGGAAAGGGTGGAAGCGCTCGGCGTGCGCATCTACGAGGACACCACCGTCACCGAGATCAGCCCCCGGCTGGCGCGGACGGAGAAGGGTGACGTCCGGGCCGAGTACATTCTGCGGGCGACGGAGGGTTTCACCGCGAACCTGAAGGGCTCGCACCGCGAATGGCTGCCGATGAATTCGTCGATGATCGCCACCGAGCCCCTCGGCGACGACGTCTGGGCGGCGATCGGGTGGAACGAGTTCGACACCGTGGGCGACATGGCGCACGCCTACATGTACGCCCAGCGCACGGCCGATAACCGGATTGCGCTCGGCGGGCGCGGTGTACCCTACCGGTTTGGCTCCAAGACGGACACGGACGGGGCCACCCAGCCCGAGACCATCCAGAACCTGGCCGCGATCCTGCACGACATGTTCCCGGCCACCCGCGGCGCACGGATCGACCATGCCTGGGCCGGTGTGCTGGGTGTCCCGCGGGACTGGAAGGCCACCGTCGGGCTGGACCGGGAGACCGGCATCGGCTGGGCCGGCGGGTATGTCGGCACCGGCGTGACCGCGACAAACCTGGCCGGCCGGACGCTGCGGGACCTGGTCCTGGACACGGAGAGCGAACTGACCACCATGCCGTGGGTGAACCGCCGGGTGCGCACCTGGGAAGTGGAACCCCTGCGCTGGATTGCCGTCCAGGCCATGTACGCGGCGTACTACGCCGCGGACAAGTCGGAAAACTCCGGCCGCACCTCAACCTCCCCGATCGCCAAGGCCGCAGACCTTATCTCCGGCCGCGCCTGAAGTACTCCGCGCTGGTCGGGCGGCGCGACCATGCCCTGCCCGACCAGCGCGCTCGCCTGATGAAAGGATCAACCATGTCCATTGACACCATTCACCTGCCGGCGGCACCCCACGTCACGCTGGGAACACCCGAGCCCAAGCCCACGGCGGTCACCAAGGGCCAGCACGAGGCATCGCGGGAGCTCTGGAGCGCGGACAGCCTCAACGTGGGTATCTGGGAGTGCTCCCCCGGTTTGTTCACCGCGGTGCGGGACGGCTACCACGAGGTCTGCCAGATCCTGGCCGGGCGGGTAACCATCACCGCCGAGGGGCAGAATCCGGTGGAAGCGGCCGCCGGCGACACCGTCGTCATGCCCGCCGGTTGGAAGGGCACGTGGGAAGTCCACGACACCGTCCGCAAGACCTACATCACCTTGGACGGGGTCGGCGGCCAGTAGCCGGTCAGCCGCCGAGCCCGCCCTTGGGCAGGGTGAGGTCGTCGTTCTTGGCCAGTTCCTCGACGTTGACGTCCTTGAACGTGATCACGCGGACGGATTTCACGAACCGGGCGGAACGGTAGACGTCCCACACCCATGCGTCCTGCAGGGTCAGGTCGAAGTAGATCTCGCCGTCGGCAGAGCGCGCCTGCAGATCCACGTGGTTGGCCAGGTAGAAGCGGCGCTCGGTCTCCACGACGTAGCTGAACAGGCCGGCGACATCGCGGTACTCCCGGTAGAGCTGCAGCTCCATGTCGGTCTCGTAGTTCTCAAGGTCTTCGGCGCTCATGTATCCATCCTGCCCCAGATTGCCCCGCGGCGTTTACTCCGCGAGTTCGACGGCGAGCATCAGCGGTTCCTCGGGGGTCAGCCGCCAGCTTCGGCGGTGCAGCTCCGAGGGACCGATGCCCTGCAGGGCGGCGCGGTGCGCGGCGGTGGCGTAGCCCTTGTTGATGTCCCAGGCGTAGTCCGGATAGTCCGCGGCGTAGCCGGTCATCATCGCGTCGCGCTCCACCTTCGCCAGCACGCTGGCCGCGGCCACGCTGAGGCACTGCAGGTCCGCCTTGATCCTGGTCCGGACCGGCGCGTCGCAGCCGGGCTGCGCGACGTCGTCGAAAAGCGACGGCTCCCCCGCCGACAGCCAGTCGTGGTTGCCATCGAGGATCACGATGTCCGGACGCGCGGTGGCCAGCACCTGGCCCCAGGCCCGCGCGCCGGCCAGCCGCAGGGCCGCCATCAGGCCCAGCGCATCGATTTCGGCCGCGCTGGCATGCCCCACACCGTAGGCCGTCGCCCACTTGTGGATCTTGGGCACCAGGGCCACCCGGTCCGCCGGGCTGAGCAGTTTGCTGTCGCGGACGCCGCGGATTTGCTTGGCCGAGGTCGCGTCGATGGCCACCATCCCTACGCTGACCGGTCCGGCGAGGGCCCCGCGGCCCACTTCGTCCGCGCCGGCGACCAGCCGGTGGCCGGCCTCCGCGAAGGACCGCTCGAAGCGCAGCGTGGGGTTCCTGCCGGTCACGGTGTCCCGTCCTGCCGGGCCAAGGCCGGCTTCCCGCTGCCGGAGGCTTCGGACGGTTCCGGGACGCCGTCGAAGACCTCGGGGTAATTGCCCAGGAAGCCCAGCCGGTCCAGCGGCCAGGCGATGACGCTGGCCTTGCCCTCGACGGACTCGAGGTCCACGAAGCCCCTCGACGCCTCGTCCTGGTGTTCGCGCGAGTCCGCGGAATGGTTCCGGTTATCGCCCATGACCCAGATTTTACCCTCGGGCACCGTCACGTCGAAGGGAATCCGGGTGTTGTCCGAGCCCGGCGCCAGGTAGGGATCCTCGTCCAGCGGCTCCCCGTTGACCGAGATGCGGCCGTCGGCGTCGCAACAGACCACCTGGTCACCGCCGAGGCCAATAACGCGCTTGACCAGGTGCTGCTGGGACGCATCCGGCATCAGCCCGACGAAGGTGAGGATCTGCTGGAACCAGTTGCCTTCCTCCACCCCGTTCGGCGGCAGCCAGTTGAGCTCGTCCTGGAAAACCACCACGTCGCCGCGGCTGAGCTCAAACGGCTGCGGGACCAGCAGGTTCACGAAGATCCGGTCGTCGACCTCGAGCGTGTCCTCCATCGAGGTGGACGGGATGAAGAAGGCGCGGAAGAGGAAGGTCTTGATCAGGAAAGAAAGGACGACGGCGACCGCGACGATCGTGGCGATTTCCTTCAGCCACGACAACAGGGAGTTCCGGCCGGCGCTCTTGCGGTCGCTCTGCCGTTCGCGCTGGCGTTCGCGCTTCCGCGGCCCGGAGGCATCCGGCTGGTACCCGCCAGTGTCCTTCGGGTCCTGGTCCATACTCACTATCCTCGCTTCTCCGCTGGCTGGGCATCCAACTGTATCCGGTCCAGCCCGGACACCCGGTCGAGCGGCCAGATGATGCTCAGCGGGCGGCCAATGACGCGCTCAACGGGGACCATGCCGCCGCCCGGCGCGCCGAGGAGGGCCCGCGAATCGGCCGAGGCCGACCGGTGGTCCCCCATCAGCCACAATCTATCCTTGGGCACCTGGACCGAGAACTCCACCTCGCTGGGCGCGTCGCCGGGAAAGAGGTAATCCTCCTCGATCGGCTCGCCGTTGACCAGCAGCCGCCCATCCGGGCCGCAGCACTCGACCGAGTCGCCCGGCAGGCCGATCACGCGCTTCACGTAGATGGTGTCGCTGCCGGCGATGCCCAGCCACTGGCCGGCCTGCTGCGCGGCGTCCACGAACGGGGACCTGCCGCTGTTGAAGGGCGCGAACGAGCCCCGCCCGTCGAAGACCACCAGGTCGCCCCGCCGGATCCCGCCGAAGTGGTAGTCGGTGCGGGACACCAGGACACGGTCGCCGGTCTCCAGCAGCGGCTCCATCGAGCCGGACGGGATGTAGTAGACGTCCAGCAGCGTGGCGCGCACGACGGCGCTGAGCACCACGGCGCAGGCGACGACGGCCAACACAAAACGCCAGCCCGGAAGTCCGGGCCGGCGTCTTGGTTGTTCCCCCGAGGCTTCGGGGGAACCAGGGAGGTGCTGCACTGGTTAGGTCAAGAAGTTGCCGGTGGGCAACTTTACTTGGCGGTGCCGAAGTCGCGCTTCTCCTTGATGCGGGCAGCCTTGCCGTGGCGCTTGCGCATGTAGTACAGCTTGGCGCGGCGCACGTCGCCCTTGGTCACGACCTCGATGTGGTCGATGATCGGGGAGTGTACCGGGAAGGTACGCTCCACGCCCACGCCGAAGGAAACCTTGCGGACGGTGAAGGTTTCGCGGACACCATGGCCCTGGCGGCCCATGACGAAACCCTGGAAAACCTGGATACGGGCGGTCTTGCCTTCGATGATGTTCACGTGCACCTTGACGGTGTCGCCGGCGCGGAACTCGGGAACGTCGCTGCGCAGCGATGCTGCGTCAACAGAGTCGAGGATATGCATTTCTCACTCCTGGTGAACGCCACAGGTCATTCACTTTGGTCACGGCAGGACGGTCAGGCGATGCCTGCAACAGTCGCTGCCGAAATTCAAGAAACCGGCCATCCGGGAATCGGCGGCCGGAGAGTCCGGCTGTTGGCGACGCTCCCCCTGTGGCAGGAACGTGCCCAGCGGACACAATCCTCTATTTTGCCACACGGCAGGGCCCAAGCTCTAATTCCGCCGCGGCTGAAGCTCCGGGTGGGGCGATTCCGGCAGGACCCGCTCGGGCGTGACGGTGTAGCCGAGTCCGGCCAGCGTAGCGCGGTCCTGCTTGTCCAGGGTCTCCGGATCCAGGGCCAGGACCAGGTCCGGGCGGCGCTCGGCGGTGCGGCGCAGCTGTTCGTCGCGGCGGTGCCGGGCAATCTTGGCGTGGTTGCCGCTGAGCAGCACGTCCGGGATACCGCGGCCGCGCCACTCGGAGGGTTTGGTGTAGACCGGATACTCCAGCAGCCCGTCCGAGTGGGACTCCTCCACCAGCGAGTCGGGGTTGCCGACGACGCCGGGGACCAGCCGGCCCACGGCCTCGACCATCGCCAGAACGGCCACCTCTCCCCCGTTGAGCACGTAGTCGCCGAGGCTGACCGGGCGGACCCGGAAATGCCCGCCCGCCCAGTCGAGGACGCGCTCGTCGATGCCTTCGTAGCGGCCGCAAGCGAACACCAGGTGGTCCTCGGCGGCCAGCTCGTAGGCGAGGGCCTGGTTGAAGACCTCGCCGGCCGGGGACGGGACGATCAGGACGGGTCGGGCGGCGGCCGGTTCGGGGACCGTATCCGCCGCGGGATCCGGGGGCGCCGGCAGCTCTTCGCCGGAGCCCGCGGCAACGACCGACTCGAGCGCCTGCGCCCACGGTTCGGGCTTCATGACCATGCCGGCGCCGCCGCCGTACGGGGTGTCGTCGACGGTGCGGTGGCGGTCGGTGGTGAAGCCGCGCAGGTCGTGGACCTGCAACTGCAGCAACCCGTCCTGGCGCGCCTTGCCGATCAGCGACAGATCCAGCGCGGCCAGGTACTCCGGGAAGATGCTGACGACGTCGATGCGCACCTAGCGCTCCCCCTCGCCGTCGTCGGGGGTCTCCTGCGCATCCGGCGAGTTCAGCTCGAACAGCCCGGCCGGCGGCGTGAGCCGGACAAAGCCCGCCTCCACGTCCACCTCCGGCACGATCTCCTCGACGAACGGAACGAGGACTTCGCCGCCGTTCAGGTCCTCCACGACCAGCAGGTCCTGGGCGGGCATGGTGTTCAGGCCGGAGACCTTGCCGACCACGTCTTCCCCGATGCGCACGTCGAGGCCGACGAGCTCGTGCTCGTACCAGGCGTCGTCGTCGTCCTCGACGTCCTCGGTGTCGACGAAGAGCCTGGCGCCGCGGAGTTCTTCGGCGCCGTTGCGGTCGGCGACTTCATGGAAACCCAGCAGCAGGATGTCCTTGTTCCAGCGGGCACTGCGCACCGTCAGCGGCCCCAGGCCGGCCGGCTCCACGGTCAGCTCGACGTCGGGGACGAAGCGATCGGCCGGGGCGTCGGTCAGCACCTGGACCGTGACCTCGCCCCGGATGCCGTGCGGCTTGCCGATCCGGGCAACTTGTACCTGCATGCAGACTCCTTTGGAAGAAAAACGTCCGGCCCCTGGACCATTATCTGGTACAGGGGCCGGAGGTTATGGAATGGGTGCCCGGCTCAAGCCGGGCAGGCGCCGATCCGGATCAGCGGCGGCGGTCGGTATCGACCACATCCACGCGGACCTGGTCATCGGCCAAGGCGTTCACCACGGTGCGCAGTGCGCGGGCGGTGCGGCCCTGGCGGCCGATGACGCGGCCCAGATCCTCCGGATGAACACGCACCTCGATGATGTCACCGCGGCGGTTGCTCTTCTGCGTGACCTTGACGTCGTCAGGACTGTCAACGATCCCGCGGACCAGATGATCGAGCGCTTCGGCCAGCATTACTCAGCCTTTTCGGCTTCGTCTGCGGCTGCTTCCTCGGCCGGAGCCTCGGCAGCTTCTTCCTTCTTGGCCTTCGGGGTGATGGCCTCGGGGACGATCACGGAATCCTTCTCGGGAGCCACGAAGGCTTCCTTGGCAGCCTTGGTCTTGAGGGTGCCTTCCTGGCCCTCAATGCCCTTGTGCTTCTGCCAGTCGCCCGTGATCTTGAGCAGAACTTCGGCCTGCTCGGTCGGCTGGGCGCCGACGCCGAGCCAGTACTGGGCACGCTCGGAGTTGATCTCGATGAACGAGGGCTCTTCGGTCGGGTGGTACTGCCCGATCTCTTCGATGGCACGGCCATCGCGCTTGGCGCGGGCATCCATGACAACGACGCGGTAGTGGGCAGAGAACTTCTTACCGAAGCGCTTAAGGCGAATCTTTACGGCCACTGTTGTGGTCACTCCTGGTTCTGAAAATGGGCGAACCCGTATGTCTGCTCCCGTGGGGCGGGCCATGGTTGGGGTTCAAAGGACAAGATACACACGCGGAGAGAGGGGCCGCGCAGATCGAGTACCTGTCTATTGTGCCAGACAGGAACCAATCCGCGCGACTTGACGACGGCGGCGCGTTGCCACCGGTTCGGCGGCAGGCACTTCAGGCCGCCTGCCCCAAGAAATGTCAGGCTTCGGCGGTCGTGGACCAGACGTAGAGCTGCTGGCGTTCGGCCTGCTCCGCCTGCGACGCCAGCTGTGCGATCCGGCGCACGTTGTCTTCGGCGATGGCGCCGCTGAACGGCATGTCCTCTTCGGCGGCCCACCGCGAGGCGACCTCCGGGATCAGGGAGGCACCGTCGTCGTCGGTGTAGGTCAGCAGTTCGGCCAGCGACTGGACCATGGCATCCGGGGCCACCATCAGGTAGTCGCTGGAGACGTCGGCCATGTCCAGCGCCTCGCCGCCGGCGGCGCCGACGGCCTTGGCAGCCAGGCCGCCGAGGATTTCGATCTCCAGGTCGGTGACTCCGTTCAGGCGGAGGCTGGGCGCATCCCCCACCTCGGCCATCGGCCCGTCGGTATCCCCGCGGGAGTCGACGCTGGCCTCGAGCTCGGCGGCGCGCCGGACGGCGGCATCGTGGGTGGCGACGAAGATTTCGGTGGTTCCGGACATCTGCAGGTCCTTCCGCGGCTAGACCGAGTGGTACCTCTTCAGCCTAGCCGCACCGGGCGGGATTCCGCCTTAGCCGACGGCGACGCGCAGCTGGTTGCGCCACGGGTCCTCGAAGCGCAGCTCGGCACCGGTGTGGTGGTGGGCGATGCCGGCGCTGGTGAGGCGTTCGGTCAGGGCGCCGACCTCGTCCTCGGTCGGCACGTGGATCAGCACCTCGCCCAGACCGAGCGTGTCCTTGCGCGGCCCGGCCCCGCGGCTGTTCCAGACGTTCATGGCCATGTGGTGGTGGTAGCCGCCGGCGGCGACGAACAGTGCCTGGCCGTGCCAGCCGGCGGTGCGTTCGAAGCCGAGGGTCTTCACGTAGAACTCCTCGGCGACGTTGGTGTCGCCGACCTGCAGGTGCACGTGACCGATTCCGGCGCCGGCCTCGCGCTGGCTGGAGAGCGACTCCTCGGTCAGGTGGCTCTGCAGGTAGGTCTGGGGGTTGAGGGCCAGGCTGTCCATGTGGACCTCCTTGCCGCCGGCGGTCTCGTTCCAGGACCACTGGTCGCGCGGGCGGTCCCAGTAGAGCTCGATGCCGTTGCCCTCCGGGTCGGTGAAGTAGAACGCCTCGCTGACCAGGTGGTCGGCGCTGCCGGCGAACCGGGAGGGGTCGGTCTGCGCCGCGGTGGCCACGGTGGCGGCCAGGTCCGACTGGTTCTCGAACAGGAAGGCGGTGTGGAACAGGCCGGCCTCGCCGCGGGACGGAAGCTGCAGCCCGTTGGCCGGGGCCAGGTGGAGCAGCGGCGTGGTGCCGCGGCCCAGGTAAACCCCGCCGAGTCCCTCGGAGACCGGGTCCAGCCCCAGCGCCTGCTGGTAGTAGTTGGTCATGTTCTTCATGTCGCCGACCTTGAGCATCACGGTGCCCATGCTGAGGTCGGCCGAGAGCAGGTCCTGGGGGTTTACTTGAATGTTCATGCAATTAACAATACTTGAAGCTTCACGTTTATTCCAGTCCGAGCGCGTGCCGGTGTATCCGTGGTCAGCGGCGGCGCCGGTAGGCCAGGTAGCTGCCCAGCGCCACGTCTCCGGCCGCCTGCAACACCAGCCCCAGCGCGCCGGCCCGCAGGAACCGGGAGTTTGCGGGCC
>NZ_JBNHGL010000017.1:0-32761 GCF_059091245.1 Arthrobacter sp. Y3225116 | reverse complement strand
GGGCACCGCCGACGCGTCGCCGAACCGCCGGGCGAGGGCGGTCCGTGCGTGGCGCAGGGAGCCGGCCGCGACCGCGGTCTCCGCCGCGGTGTGGCCCAGCGAGGGGACCACGCCGTGGCCGGCCAGCAGCTCCACGAGCCCCTCGGCGCCGGGCAGTTCCGGCGCATACGTCATGGTCCGCAGAAAGCCGCGGCCGTTCGCGAGCAGCTCCCGTGCCAGGCCGAGGTCCGGTTCCAGCAGCCACCGCGGGTCCTGGGCGCCGCACCGTGCGGGTGACAGGAACGGCCCCTCCACGTGGATGCCGGCTATCTCGCCGTCGGCGGCGATTCGCGCGAGGATGTCGAGTCCGCCGAGCAGCTCCCGGGGCGGCGCGGTCACCAGGCTCGCCAGCAGCGTGGTGGTGCCCGCAGCATGGATTCCGGCCGCCGCGCGGCGCGCGTCCGCTTCGTCGGCGGTGGGGAAATCGACGCCGAAGGCACCGTGGCAGTGCAGGTCGACCAACCCGGGGATCACCCTCTGGCCGGCGGGGACGTCGACGACGGTGTCCGCCTCGCCGGGCGACAGGGCCTCCGCCGGACCGACGTAGCTGATCTCCGCGCCGGACACCGCAACGGCTCCGTCCCGCAGTTCACCCTCGGCGGCGTGGATTCTGCCCCTGAGGATTGTCCGGCCGCCCGGCCGGGGAACACCTTCCGCCTCGCGGAGCGGGAGGGGGGAGCCGTGGGTGCTGCCGGCGCCGTGGCGTGTCATGGCGGAATCCAGACCTATCCGGTGGGAAACCGGGAGCCCGCCTCGACATCGGTGAGGACGGTGACGTCCGGGTGCAGCTGGAGCACCGAGGCCGGGCAGCCGGGGTCGACGGGCCCGGTCAGCGCGCGGTGAAGGATGTCGGCCTTGTCCCGGCCCTGCACCAACAACAGCAGCCGCCTGGCATCCAAGATGGTGCCCAGGCCCTGCGTGATGCAGCGGGTGGGGACGTCGTCGAGCGACGGGAAGAACCGGGCATTGGCGCGGCGCGTCGTCATCGTCAGCTCCTCGACCCGGGTCCGGGAGTCCAGGGCCGAACCGGGCTCGTTAAAGGCAAGGTGGCCGTTGTGGCCGATGCCCAGGATCTGCAGGTCGATTCCGCCCGCCGACGCGATGGCCGCTTCATAGTCCGCAGCGGCCCGATCCACGTCGGCCCGGTCGGCGTCCGGCAGCAGGACCGACGCCCGGTCGAGCCCCAGCGGACGGATCACTTCCCGGTCAATCACCTGCGCGTAACTCTCCGGGTGCCCGGCCGGAAGTCCCACGTATTCGTCCAGCGCGAACCAGCGGACTCCGGACAGATCCAGGCGGCGCCGCGCCAAGGACTGATACAGCGGCAGCGGCGATGACCCGGTGGCCAGCCCGATGACGGGACGGGGCAGCTCGTCGACGAGGCCGGCGACGATGTCCGCGGCCAGCGCGCCGATGTCTTCAGCGTCGTGGTGCGAAACCTGGAGCTTGCGTTCCTGCTCGGCCAACGGGTTCATAGGAGTCCTGTCTGTCGGATGAGTCCGCCTGGACGGATGCGCGCCGCGCTGCACGTGCTTTGCGGCAAGGGCAAGTCAAACTTCATGCGCTTTTCCTCGTGGGACGGGTCGGAGCCTCCGGGTGTGCCGTCAGGGCCGGCACCCCGGACAAAGGTTGCAGCAAGATTACCGGATGCCGCCGGCCCAAACCGGTAGATGCGGGCGCACCATGCCGAGAGCGAATTCCAATCTTTTGCGGGCGGCGCCTGTGTCAGAGCACGACGTCGAAGCCCGCCTCGGGCGACAGCGTTCCGTTGGCCTGCACCTGGACGAGGTGCCGGCCGGGGTAATGCACGCGCGTGGTCATCTGCCGGAAGGCATGCGCTTTGCGGAACTGCCGGGCCTCGCCCGCGGCGAGGTCGGCGACCGCCAGCTTGAAGACCTTGGGAGCCAGCGAACCGTTGGCCTTGACGTAGTGGACCACGTAGTCCACCGCCACACGGGCCGGGGCGTCCGCTTCATTGCGGATTTCGACGGCGAAGCCGAGCTCCCCGGGCAGGTGGACAGTGTCCTGGTCGAGTTGCGGGGCGGCCACGGTCAGGGCGTTGGAGGTGAACCCCAGCGCTGCGAGGGCGCCGGGGTGTGCCTTCTTCACCAGGGTGCGCAGCCCGTGCCGTACCACCCAGGCGGTGTGGGCACCCGGCGCGGCATTCCACCGGGCCGCGGTCGCCACCACTTCCTCCGGGGCATGGCGCGAGACATCGTTCAGGTGGTTGGCCACCGAGCGGCGGACGGCTTCGCCGTCGTCCTGGAACAGTTCGTCGAGGATCGGCAAGGTGGACGCGGGCCGCTCGACGATGCCGGGTACCCGGACGGCCCACGGCAGGTACGGCCGCGTCCCTTCGCTGGCCAGCCGCCGCACCTGTTCATCCGGGTGGGCCGTCCAGTCCCGGATGATTCCCAGCGCCCGGTCCAAGTCCTGGATCAACAGTCGGCGGATGGCGAACTCGCTCGTCATCCGCGGAGTCAGTTCCGCGAGCAGCGCCATCGCGTCGTCGAAGGCCCGCTGGCTCCCGTCTTCCAAGGCGCGGGTCACTGCCGCCTCACCCACCGGCCAGAGCATCCAGCCGGTGAAGGCGCCGTCGTCCAGCGCCGCGCGGATCAGGGCGGCGGCCGGCTCGTAGCCGGCAGCCAGGTCGACGAGGAGCGCTTCCCCCAGCAGGTCGGCGCGCGCCCGCAGGGGCAGCGGCTTGAGCCGATCTCCCGCTTCCCTCAGCGCCGGCCACGCAGATTGGTCACCGGTTCCGGCCAGGGAAGTGCGCAGTTGCTCGACGGCGGCCGGCCCCAACAGGTCGTTCATGATTCCCATGCGGTCCTCCGTGCCGGGCTAATAAGCTTTCCGAAGCCAGCCTATGGCTCTTCTGCCAGGTGGGCCCGCCGTTGTTCTCCTCCGGAGCCGCCTCAGGGACCGCGGTTGTCCTGAATTGTGTCCGAAGGGTGTTCCGGGTCACGCTCGGGCACTAGAGTCACCTGACATGGACATCATCCTGGTACCCGGATTCTGGTTGGACGCATCCTCCTGGGCGGAGGTAACCCCGCCGTTGGTCGCCGCCGGGCACCGGGTCCACCCGTTGACGCTGCCCGGGCTGGAAGCACCGGATGCGCCGCGGGCGGGGATCGGCCTGCGCGACCACATCGACGCGACCGTCAAGGCCGTGGACGGCGTGGACGGGCCGGTGGTCCTCGTGGGCCACTCCGGCGGCGGGGCCATCATCCACGGCGTGGTAGACCAGCGCCCGGACAGGATCGCCCGCGCCGTCTACGTGGACAGCGGCCCGCTCGGCGAAGGCGGCGTGATCAATGACGAGCTGCCCGCCGAAGGCGATGAGGTCCCGTTGCCGGATTGGAGCCTCTTCGAGGAAGAAGACCTGACGGACCTCGACGAGGGGCTCCGCGCCGCGTTCCGAGCCCGGGCCGTTCCGCAGCCGAGGGGCGTCGCCTCCGATCCGCAGCACCTGTCCGACGAACGGCGCTTCAACGTGCCGGTCACGGTGATCACCTGCGAGTTCACGCCCGAACAGCTGCAGGGCTGGATCGACGCCGGCGCACCGCAGGTGGTCGAACTGGCCAGAATCCGGGACGTGGAGTACGTGCACCTGCCCACGGGGCACTGGCCGCAGTTCACCAAACCGGCCGAGCTAGGCGAGGCCATCCTGGCCGCCGTGACCAAGACCGTTGAGGCAACCGGGGCGGAGTGAGCACAGCCAAACTCCTGCCCGCCGTCGAGGCTGCGCTCGCCGGGCACGGCCTCACCTGCGAAGTCCTCGCCTGCGACCCGGACCTGGCGGACACGGCGGCGTTTTGCGCACACTACGGCTTCGCCCTGGAGCAGTCGGCCAACACCATTCTGGTGGCGTCCAAGAAGGTGGAACCGGCCAGATACGCGGTGTGCGTGGTGCTGGGGACCGCCCGGCTGGACGTGAACCAGAAGGTCCGGGAACTCCTGGGCGTGAAGTGCGCGTCCTTCGCCGACGCGGAGACCACCAAAGCCGTGACCGGCATGGAGATCGGGGGAGTGACCGCCGTCGGAACCTCCGGCCACCCCGTCTACATCGACGCCGCCGTGATCGGCCGGGAACGCGTGGTGATGGGCGGCGGGAACCGGTCCAGCAAACTCCTGCTCAAGCCGAAGGAGCTGCTCAAGCTGCCCGGCGCCGTCGTGATTGAAGGGCTGGCGAAGCCCGGCGCGCCGCTGAACGCTACCGACAGCCCGGGGAACGGATAGCACAGGCTTTCCTAATCTTGGCTTGCCTTACCTTGCTGGCGGGGATACAAAGCGGCGCCTAATCTGGAGCCATGGGACTTACAGGAAAACTCGCAGAAGCGTTTAACGACCAGGTCACGCTGGAACTCCAGGCCTCCGTGGTCTACCGCCAGCTCGCCATCGAAATGGATGCCATCGACCTGCCCGGGATCGCCGGCTGGTTCCGCGCCCAGGCCGAGGAAGAAGTGGTCCACGCGAACAAGTTCATCGAGCACATGATGGACCGCGGCGCCCACCCGAAGATCCAGGCGATCACGGCTCCGACAATTTTCGCCGAGACCGTGCTGCAGGCGTTTGAAGCCTCCCTGGCGCACGAGAAGAAGGTCTCCGAGTCGATCCGCGACCTGTACCGGCTCGCCCAGCAGGAGGGCGACATCGACTCCATTCCGCTGCTCAACTGGTTCGTCGACGAGCAGTTGGAGGAAGAAGCCACGGTCGGTGAGATCATCGGCCGGGTCAAGCTGGTCAACGACGACGGGCCCGGCCTGCTGCGCCTGGACGAGCAGCTCGGTTCCCGCACCGGCGAAGCCAGCAGCTAGCAAAGCGACGGACGACGTCGGTGCCCGGGCGGGCGCCGACGTCGCCTGCTCGTCACGGCCATCAGACGTGCTGGTCCACGATGACCGGGTTGCCGTCCGGGTCCTGCAGAACGAAGCTGGCAGGACCGGTGGTTGCCTCGTCTGCTTCCGACAGGAATTCCACGCCCTCCGCTTTCAATTGCCGCTGGAGGTCGCGCACGTCGGTGAAGGAATCAAGGGCTTCGGCGTCCTGATTCCAGCCAGGGTTGAAGGTCAAGGCGTTCTTGTCGAACATGCCCTGGAAGAGTCCGACGACGGCCTCACCGTTCTTCAGAATCAGCCAGTTCTGCGTGATGTCACCGCCGTGCTTGCTGAACCCGAGCTTCTCGTAGAACGCGGCAGAAGCCGCAATGTCCTTCACTGCGAGGCTGAGCGAAAAAGCGCCGAGTTGCATGTGTTGCTCCATTCTCCGGGACCCTGGACTCCTCGCATCATAGCCACCGCGTGTCCGAGGTGGAGCACCCTGGACGCAGGGACCCGGGGCCAGGGCGGCGGGAGCGGCCAGCCCATGCTCCGGCGGCCCGGAGCTAGGGCTCCGGGTTGTGCCGGTGGTCCTTTCGGTCGCGGACGCGCTGCTCGTGCTCCAGCCGGCGGTGCTCCTCGCGCTCGTGTTCGAGTGCTATGAGTTCCGGATGGTTCAGCCGCGAATGCTGGCGGCCATAGAGGAAGTAGATGGCGAAGCCGATAAGCAGCCAGACAGCGAAGCGCACCCACGTGAGGGTGGTCAGGTTCAGCATCAGCCAGAAGCACAGCACGGCGGAGAGGATCGGCACCACGGGCGAGCCCGGGACACGGTAGGCCCGGGGCAGATCCGGCCGCTTTCTCCTAAGCACGACGATGCCGATGCTCACCAGCACGAAGGCTGAGAGGGTGCCGATGTTGATCATTTCTTCCAGTACGTCCACGTTGGTGAACCCGGCCACCAAGGCAACCAGGGCCCCGGCCAGGATTTGCACCCGCGCCGGGGTTTTTTGGTGCTCGGTGGTGTGGCTGAGCCATCGCGGCAGCAGGCCGTCACGGCTCATCGCGAAGGCAACCCGGGCGAGGCCCATCAGCAGGACCATGATGACGGTGGTGAGCCCGATCAGGATGCCCACCGAAATGACCTGCGCGGCCCAGTCCGCCCCGACTCCGATGAACGCCGTGGCCAGCGAGGCCTCATCGGCTTCCGCCAGCTCCCGGTAGGACACCATGCCCGTCAGGGCCAGGGTGACCAGGATGTACAGCACGGTCACGATCGCCAGGCCGCCGAAAATACCCCGCGGCAGCGTCTTTTGCGGGTTGCGCACCTCTTCCGCGCTCGTAGCCACGACGTCGAATCCAATGAAGGCGAAGAACACCAGTGCCGCACCCGCCAGGATGCCCACCACGCCGTACTGCTGGGGCTCGGCACCGCTGAGGAAGGAGAAGAGCGACTGCGTCCAGACGTTCCCCCCGGCGCTCGCGGTGGCGACCGGATCCGGCACGAACGGCGTGTAGTTTTCTGCCCGTACGTACGTGAAGCCGACGACGATCACGAACAGGACAATGGCAACCTTGATGATGGTGAAGACATTGTTCACTCGGGCCGACAGTTCGGTGCCAAGGACCAGCAGGGTCGTGAAGACGGCAACGATCAGCAGCGGGCCCCAGGTCAGCTCCAGGCCGAGGAAATTCACCGTGGTCGGGACATTGACGTCAAAGAGCAGGAAGACGTTGCTGAGGTAGATTCCCCAATATTTGGCGATGACGGCCCCTGCCGTGAACAGCTCCAGAATCAGGTCCCAGCCGATGATCCAGGCCAGCAGTTCGCCCAGGGTTGCGTAGGTATAGGTGTAGGCGCTGCCGGCCACGGGAATGGCCGACGCGAACTCGGCGTAGCACATGATGGCCAGCGCGCAGGTGATGGCCGCCAACACGAAGGACACCGTCACGGCCGGGCCGGCGTAGCTGCCGGCGGCCTTCGCACCGACGGAAAAGATGCCGGCCCCGACGGCGACTGCCACACCGAGGACCATCAGGTCGAAGGTGCTGAGCGTGCGTTTCAGCTCGCGCCCCGGCTCCGTCATATCCGCGATGGACTGCTCGATTGATTTGGTCCGAAAGAGGCTCATGGGACAAGTATTCTCAGGATGGCCTACCCTCGATACCCTTCGCCGGAAAGAGGGTGCGGCAACCCGCAAAACGGATCGTTCCAGCACTCCGCGGGGCGACTCCGGGACGCCCGGTTGGCGGAGGTGGCCGCCGCGATTTTGGTATCCCTCAGCCCGCGAAACCGATCCGGCTGACCAGAGCCGGCAGTGTCATCTCGACGCCGGCGCCTCGATCCCCCGGGGGTAGGGGCTGACCGCCCCGTTTGAGGTTGCAGGGCCGTCGACGTCGTGGCTCAGCAGTGCCGCCTTTGAGGCCGACCGTGCGGCACCGCGGGGTCAGCCGACGGCCACTAAATCCTGAGAGTTCGCGCCAGCCCCGCCGGTCGGTGCCGGGAGGGCGGAGGCGCATGTTCCCGCGGCCGCGGCAACCAGCTCTGCAGGCACACCGGAGGCCAGTGCGGCGGTTGTCTGCTCCTGGAAGACGACCTTCGCCTGGTCGAGCGCCCATTCCGCTGCCTCGACTTGTCCCGCGCGGACCGTAACTGCTTCCAGTGCTTTCTTCTGCCCGGGGGTCAGATCGGAAACCGACTGGACCCGTCCTTCAGGGAGTGCGCCTGCCTCTGGTGGCCGCCCGGTATAGATCGTGGAGTCCAGCTCCGCAATGGACAGGGGCAGCGTGTTGGGTTCGTTCACGGGATCCATCGGTGTCCCTTTCAAGGGAAAATGCAGCGCTTCTTCCTGTGGCGGGAGGGCGCTTTCTGCGTGGTGGAGACAGACAGGCCCGTCTCCTGAGTCGAAGCCTACAGCAAAGGCCCAGCAGCGAGGCTAAACCATTGACCATTCAAAGGTCAGTTTGCTTATAATCCTGCATGCCCGATCTATCGAAATGGCCCATGCCCCGGCTCCTGTCCACTGCCGCGAGGCTTGTCGAATACGAGTGGAACGAGCAGTTGGCTTCCCTCGGCCTGACCCACGCCGGAGCAACGGTGCTGGAAATCCTGGCCGTCGAGGGGCCGATGGCGCAGGCGCAGCTGGCAAAGCGGGTGCGGGTGCAGCCACAGACCGTGGGCAAGACCCTGGCACGGCTGGAAGCGACCGGTTACATATCCCGAGCCCGCAGCAAAAACGACCGCCGCGAGCAACGGGTCAACATCTCGGAGCGAGGCGAGAAGACCTTCCAACACGTGATGAAACTGGGACAGGAGCTTCTGGGCGATGACGACGGCGAGATCGAGGAGCTCAAGACGCGGCTCGTCGGTGTCATTCGTGACCTCGGTAACGACAGGTTTGGCATCAAGAGGCCCTTGCGCCCCACCTAACCGGCAGAGACGCAACGGAGCCCGTCTACGTTGGCTGAGGCCGCCGCCGTGCCTTCGACGGTTGTTCTTGGCCACTGGCCGTGGACAAGGGACGCACTCAGTTTGATGGACGAGCTACAGGGAATGGGCTGAACACCAGTTGGAAGCCGTCGTCGACTGGGAAACGGCGGACCCCGATCTTGTACACCGGCTCAAGGTATTCCGGGACCAGGACCTCGGACGGTGTGCCGGCTGCGACCACCCGGCTTTCGTTGAGTAGCAGGACGCGGTCGCAGTAGGCAGCGGCGAGGTTGAGGTCGTGCAGGACCACGACGATGGCATGGTTGTTGGTCCCCGCCAGATCGCGCACCAGCTTAAGGATCTCGTGTTGATAGCGGATGTCCAGGTGATTGGTCGGTTCGTCGAGCAGCAGGTGCGTGGCTTCCTGCGCCAGCGCCCGGGCGATCAGTACCCGCTGCCGTTCCCCGCCGGAGAGCAGCTCGAAGCTCTGGTCCGCCCGGCCAAGCATGCCGACCCGTTCCAGCGCGCGCGCGGCGGCCTGTTCGTCCCGCGCCTTACGCCCACCCAGCCGCGGCTGGTGCGGGGTGCGGCCCAGCAGCACCATGTCGGAAACCAGCAGCGGCAGGTCGCCCGGCGTCTCCTGCACGACCACGGAGACCGTCCGCGCGCGCTCCTGTGCGTTGAGGCGGCGCAGTTCCGTGTGGTCCAGCATGACGGTGCCGGCGTGCGGGGCCAGTGATCCGTACAGGATCCGCAGCAGGGTGCTCTTGCCGCTGCCGTTCGGTCCCACCAGGCCGAGGACTTCGCCGTGCCGGGCGTGGAGGTCAACGCGGTCCAGGACGTTGCGGGAGCCGTAGGAAAAGGAGATGCCGGAGCCGGAAATCACTGGCCGAACCGCTCGGCGATCCGCTCGAGTCCGGTGACCGACAGCGGGGACGGCGGCTCGGTGAAGTTGAACAGTTGCACGAGGATGTCATCGTTGGCGACGGCGGTCATGGAGGAGGCTCCCTTTAAAGACGTCACGGCGTCGGCGACCTCGCGTGGGTCCCCGACGGAGTGGAGCAGGATCAGGACATCGGGGTTACGGCCAATGAGTTCCTCGCGCGTGACCTCGAAGACCCGCTGGTCGACGTCGTCGAAAACGTTTTTCAGCCCGGCGGCTTCCAACTGCGGCTGGGCCATGGACTTGGTGCCGTAGGCGTAGGTGCTTCCGCCGCCGACTGTCGGGTAAAGGACGGCCGCAGTGCGGTCGCCGGTGCCGGCCGTCTTGGCGGTGATTTGCTCCACCTTGGCCTTGAGCTCGCCGGCTGCTTTCTCCGCCCGGTTTTCGACGTCGAACACCTTGCCGTAGGTGCGGAGCCGATCTTCAATAGTGCGGAACTCCGGCGTTTGCGGGGCGTCGGGGCAAAAGGACGGTTCCTGCAGCATCGGGATGCCGGCGGCGGCAAGTGTTTCACGGTTGAGGTTTTCAGCCGAGCCGAGGACGAGGTCCGGTTTCTGCGCCAGGACGACTTCCTGCGAAATCTGCAGGTGCCCCGTTGTGTCCAAGCGGTCGGTCAAGAGCGGAATGCGGGCGAGTTCGGTCTCGGTGGCTGGGTCGAAGTATTCGGACGGGTAGACGCCTGCGCGGGCCACGACCGTTTCCATGACACCCAGTGCTGCCAGGTAGGAAACCGGTGAACTGTCCAGCAGGACAACCCGTTCCGGCGGCGCCTTCAGGGTGACTGCTGCGCCGCAATTGGTGACGGTCAGCGGGTACCCATTGGCCTCGGGTGCCTCGGGGGCCCCGGTGTTTTCGGCGTTCCCGGCGCTCCCGAAAGTCCCGGCGCAGCCGGCCAGGCCGAAGGCCAATGCCGCCGCGGCTGCGGCGGACAGCAGGTGGGCGGCAGCTTTCATGAATTCTCCTCAGGCTAGTGGATGTGAGCGATAACGCGGGGGTGGGGTAAACACTCAGCCCGCCGGGCGCATCCTGCGGATGAGGTAAAGCAGGAAGGGAGCCCCGATGAAAGCCGTGATGATCCCGATCGGCAATTCCTGCGGCTGCAACAGGGTCCGAGCGAGCAGGTCGGCCCAGATCAGGAAGATCCCGCCGAGCAGGGCAGAGACCGGGACGACCCGGGAGTGGGCGGCGCCGACCAGCCTGCGGGCCACATGCGGAACTACCAGTCCAACGAAACCGATCGATCCGGAGGCCGCGACGACCACGCCGATGCACAGGGAGATGATGACCAGTAGTTGGGTGCGGAACCTGCCGGGTGCAACGCCGACAATGTGCGCGGTTTCGTCACCGATGGCCAGAGCGTCCAAACGCCGTCCGCTGAGAGCCAGCAGGCAAGTGGTTATCAGGACCACCACGACGACGATCGCCAGGGGGCTTCCCCACCTGGCCAGGGCCAGGGACCCAAGCAGCCAGAACATCACGGAGCGGGCGCCCTCTGCGGAGCCCGAGGCGAAGATCAGGAAGCTGGTCACGGCGGTCAGCGCGTACCCGATCGCAACGCCGGCCAGCAGCAACCGGATTGAGGTTACCCGTCCGGCCGAGCGTGCGACCAGGAAGACCATCATCGACGCGGCCAGCGCACCGATGAAGGCGCTCGCGGGCAGAGCGTGTTCGCCCACACCCAGACCGACGCCGAACAAAATCATGGCTGCTGCACCACTGGAAGCCCCCGAATTTATGCCGAGCAAGTAGGGGTCGGCCAGCACGTTGCGCACCATTGCCTGCAGGGCTGCTCCGCATACCGCCAATCCGACGCCAACAGCGCATCCGAGCAGCACGCGGGGCAGCCTCACGTCCCAAACAATTGCAGAGGCTGTTGGATCAGGCTGATACGCGGACAGTTGGCCGGGCATATGCGACCAGATCACTTGGGCTACGGTCGCGGTATTCAGCATGACGGGCCCGGTCGCCACGGACAGCACCATTCCGGCGACGAGAAGCGCGGCCAGCGCCAGGACCCAGAAGAGATGGCGACGCCGGAGCCTTGACCGCAGCAGCGGGTCCGAGTCGCATGAGGTGTGGCCGTCGCGGACGTCGCGTTCGCGCGGGGCAGGGGCCGGTGACGGGAAGAAGATCATGCCTCCAACAAGGCTCGGTCAGTATTTGCGAAGATTCAGTGGTTGCTGGCCGAACCAGCGGTGGCGGAGCAGATCGACGGCGGCGTGCAGCATTCCGTTCAGCGTGTCGGTGCTGCGGGACAGGGCGCGCAGGGCGAAGCCGGGGCCGTTGAGCAGCGACAGGCCGAGCTGCCCGCCGGGGTCCATCGGGGCCAGCAGGTCCTGCAACTCCCGCACCAGGACGTCGTCCACCCGGGGATCGACCACGAGCATCGAGCCCAGGTGTGAATAGTCCTCGAGGAAGAGCATGCTGGACAGCGGCGCGTCCGGATCGGCGGGGCGGATCAACAGGTTGTCCAGGGCGAGCAGGCGGCCGTCGCGGTAGATGTCGTTGCGGATGCGCACCTCCTCATACCGGAAGGGCCTGCCGTCCGGGGACCAGCCGGGAGTGACCACGTCACACATCACCAGGGAGGAGTCCGCGGCGAGTTCGACGACGGTCTCCTGCCGGTAGGTGGCGTCCCGGTACGCGATGAGCTGGTCGGGCAGGTACTCCAGGCTTGCACCGGGGCCGAGCCGGAACCGGGTGTGTTGCACGGCCGGATCGCCCGGCGTCCGGTAGATCTTGGTGGCGGACTGGGTGGTCAGCAGCAGGCGGGCCTGGTCCTCGACCTGGACGTCCACCTCGTAGACGTCCCCTCCCAGGTAGCCGCCGCCCGGGTTCACGATCGTGTAAGCGACCTGGGCGGACGCGTCCAGGTAGTGCGGGCGGATGACGCGCAGCGCGCCCTGGTGGTATTGCGAGGTGGCGACGCCGCGGCCGCCGCGCTGGCCCACCGTCAGGCGCAGCTCACCGGTGGGAAGCTGCACGCCCGCCGGCTGGGCCGCGCTCATTGTGTCAGGTCCTGCATCAGCACGTCGCGCCGGAGCCAGGCGATGACCTTGTCCAGGCCCTCGTCCGTCTTCAGGTTGGTGAAGCAGAACGGCCTGTCTCCGCGGAATTCCTTCGAGTCGGACTCCATCACCGACAGGTCGGCGCCCACGAACGGCGCCAGGTCGGTCTTGTTGATGATGAACAGGTCCGACTTGATCATGCCCTGGCCGGCCTTGCGCGGGATCTTCTCGCCCTGCGCCACGTCGATGATGTAGATGGAAAAGTCCACCAGTTCCGGACTGAACGTCGCCGAAAGGTTGTCGCCCCCGCTTTCGATGAACACGACCTGCAGGTCCGGGTGCCGGTTGATCAATTCCTCCACGGCGGCGGAGTTCATCGAGGTGTCCTCGCGGATGGCGGTGTGCGGGCAGCCGCCGGTTTCGATGCCGATGATCCGGTCCAGCGGCAGCACGCCGTTGGCGGCCAGGATCTTCGCGTCCTCAATGGTGTAGATGTCGTTGGTGATGGCGGCCATGGAGATTTCGCCGGACAGGTGCCGGGTCAGGCGCTCGACCAGCTGGGTCTTCCCGGCGCCGACGGGGCCGCCGATACCGATCTTGATGGGTTCCATTGTCTTACTCCTTGTTCCGTGGGCCGGCCGCGGGCGGCCGGGTCTTGTGGTGGCGGCGGCACGTCAGGACATGAACATGCGGGCGCGCTGCCGCTCGTGGCGCATTTGGGCGATTTCCAGTCCCGGGGCGGCGGCGCCGAAGTCCCCGCGTCCCAGCCCGGCGATCCTCGCCGTTGCGGCGGCAATCTCCGGATGGGCCCGGCGCAGCACCCGCTGCCCGGCGTCCTGGCCGATCGGGATGCCGCGGATGGCGTTCTGCGTCAGCGACGTCGCCGTCGAAAACAGGTAGGTGCCCAGCAGCTCCGGCAGCGGAACGTGCAGGCTGCGCCCGGCGATGGCGAACGCCAGCGCCGGATGCCCGCTGCACGCGCCGCTGGCGACGTCCTCGCGGTACTGCTCGATCTCGTCGCTGTCGAGGATGACCGAGGCGATTTGGAGCATCCGCGCACCCATTTTCACGCCCGCCTCGCGCACCTGCCGCGGCAGGGCCTGCGCCGCCAGCATCGCGTCCAGCTCCCGCAGCTCCGCCGTCGAGCGGGCTTCCAGGGCCAGCCGGATGGCAAGGCCGTCGCTGTACGTCAGCTGGGTGTGGATGAACTGGCCGAGCCAGACCGCGAAGGTCTTCTCGTCGCGGACCAGCCCGCGTGTCAGGAACGTCTCGAGCCCGAACGAGTGGCTGAAGGCGCCCGTGGGCAGGGCGGAGTCGGCCAGCTGCAGCAGGGGCAGCAGGTACGACGACGGGTGCCGCCCGGGTGCCTCAGTGCGTGTGTTCGGCATGTCGAAACGGCACGGGCATGACCCGCTCCTGCCGGGAGTAGGGCACCTGCATGTGCTGCAGATAGTCTTCGACGGTGTGGTCGTACTGCACCACCATGACCTCCGCCCGGTAGTCGCTTGCGGCGTCGAAGAATTGCGCCTGCAGGTGCCGGTTGCCCAGGCTGTGGGCCACCACGCCCATCTCCCGGATGGTGCGCGGGGCGATCACCAGCACGTCCGTGGGCAGGACGCTGACCACGATGACGTTCGACTCGTCGCGGAACAGGATGTCGCCGTCGCGCAGGTCTCCCGGCGTGGCCAGGCGGATGCCGATTTCGCGGCCGTGATCGGTGGTCACGCGCTGGACGCGTTTGACCAGTTCGCTGCTGGGGAGTGCCACCTTCTCCTCGTGCAGGCCGGCAAGCTCCGCGTGCGGAAGATCGTGCCGGTTGGCGATGACGCGCTCAATGATCATTGACTACGTCCTTTCGGGTATAGCTCGGTCTAGAACAGGAAGTAGCGCTGGGCCATGGGCAGCACGGTCGAGGGCTCGCAGGTCGCTACTTCACCGTTGACCGTGACGGTGTAGGTTTGCGGGTCGACCTGGATGTCCGGGGTCTCCCCGTTGTACTTCAGGTCGGCCTTGGTCAGGGTGCGGATGCCGTGGGCCGCGCGGACGGTCCGGCGCAGGTTCAGCCGGTCCGGGATGCCCTCGTCGATGGCGATCTTCGGCATGAACGTGATCGAGGACGAGTGCACGGCGCTGCCCAACGCCCCGAAGTTGTGCCGCAGGGTCCGCGGCTGCGGGGTAGGGATGGAACCGTTCGCGTCGCCCATGATGGACTGCACGATTTGTCCGCCCTTGATCACCATCTCCGGTTTGACGCCGAAGAAGGCCGGATCCCAAAGCACCAGGTCGGCGAACTTACCCACCTCGACGCTGCCGACGGAGTCGGCGATGCCGTGGGCGAGAGCGGGGTTGATGGTGTACTTGGCGACGTAGCGCTTGAGTCGGAAGTTGTCGCCGATTTCCGGGTCTTGCTCGAACTTGCCCCGCTGGCGCTTCATGGCATCCGCCACCTGCCAGGTCCGCAGCACCATCTCGCCGACACGGCCCATGGCCTGGGCGTCCGAGCTGGTGATCGAGAAGACGCCGAGGTCGTGCAGCACGTCTTCGGCGGCGATGGTCTCCTTGCGGATCCGGGAGTCGGCGAAGGCCACGTCTTCGGGAATGTCCGGGTTCAGGTGGTGGGCGACCATGAGCATGTCCAGATGCTCGTCGAGCGTGTTGGTGGTGTAGGGCAGGGTCGGGTTGGTCGAAGCCGGCAGGACGTTGGGCAGCCCGGCGACGCGGATGATGTCCGGGGCGTGCCCTCCGCCGGCGCCTTCGGTGTGGAAGGTGTGGATCACGCGGCCGTCGATGGCGCGGATGGTGTCCTCCACGAAACCGCATTCGTTGAGGGTGTCCGCGTGGATGGCGACCTGCACGTCGAACTCGTCGGCGATCCGCAGCGACATGTCGATCGAGGAGGTTGTGGCGCCCCAGTCCTCGTGCACCTTGAAGCCGATGGCCCCGGCCCGGATTTGTTCGGCCAGCGGACCGCGCGCGCTGGCGTGGCCCTTGGCAAGCAGTCCGATGTTGATCGGCAGGTTGTCCACCGCCTGCAGCATCCGGCCAATGTGCCATGGCCCCGGCGTCACGGTGGTCGCCTTGGAGGCATCCGACGGCCCGGCGCCGCCGCCGATCAGGGTGGTGACGCCGTTCGCCAGGGCCACCGGCACCTGGTCGGGGCTGATGAAGTGCACGTGCGTATCGATGCCGCCGGCGGTGAGGATCTTGTGCTCCCCGGCGATCACGTCCGTCGCGGCACCAATGGTGATGTCGACGCCGTCGGAGATGTCCGGGTTGCCGGCCTTGCCGATCTTGAAGATGTGCCCGTCCCGCAGTGCCACGTCGGCCTTGTAGATGCCGCTGTAGTCCAGCACGACGACGTTGGTGATGACCGTGTCCGGAATGTCCTGGTCGCGGGTGCGCTGTCCGTTCTGGCCCATGCCGTCCCGGATGACCTTCCCGCCGCCGAAGACCACTTCCTCGCCGTAGCGGGTGTAGTCGTGTTCGATCTCCAGCAGCAGGTCGGTGTCCGCGAGCCGAATCGCATCGCCGGTGGTCGGCCCGTACATCTCCGCATAGTGCCTGCGGTTCATCTCGAAGCTCATCGCTGTTCCTCCCCGCCGCCGTCGGTCTTCTCCGCGGCAGTTTGCCCGGTCTTCTCCGCGGCCTCGCCGCGCCCGCCCGCCTTCTTGGCGGCGCCGCCGGCCTTCGGGCCGCGGGATTCGTCGACCGGGTCCATGCCGTACGTGGTGTGGAACCCGGCCGCCTCGACGCCGATGTTGGGCAGGTCGATGTCGTATTCGGCCGCCAGTTCGGGCTCGGCCTCGGCGTTGATGCCGGCGGTGCCGCCGATGGCGTCGGTGTAGGCCGGGGGGACGCTGGCGCCCAGCGACCCGTTCATGTGGTTCCGGAAGCCGTAGACCTCGCGGTTCCCGGCGATCTCCACCAGGTGCACACTGCGCGCGTCCCCGGGCTCGAATCGCACGGCCGTGCCCGCCGGAATGTCCAGCCGAAAGCCGCGCGCCGCGACCCGGTCCATATCGAGCGCCGGATTAACCTCGGCGAAGTGGTAATGCGACCCGACCTGGACCGGCCGGTCGCCCCGGTTGGTCACGTTCATGATGCGGGTCTCGGCGCCCTCGTTGCAGATGATGGGCTCGCCGCGCAGGATGTATTCTCCCGGTTTCATGGGTGCTCTCCTCAGGCTCAGCGAATCGGGTTATGGACGGTGACCAGCTTGGTGCCGTCGGGGAAAGTGGCCTCGACCTGCACATCGGCGATCATCTCCGCCACGCCGTCCATGACGTCGCCCCGGGAGAGGATCGTGGTTCCGTAGCTCATCAGGTCCGCGACCGTCCGGCCGTCGCGGGCGCCCTCGATCAGTTCATAGGTGATCAGGGCCACCGCTTCGGGATGGTTGAGTTTCAGGCCGCGCTGCTGGCGCCTTCTGGCAAGGTCGGCGGCGACCACAATCATGAGTTTTTCGTGCTCACGGGGCGTTAAATGCATGTAGAACTCCCTAGTCCTTAACAAACAGAAGTGTCCACCCGTTATCTACAACCGGTCAGAGACTAGACCGGGAGGCCCGTGGATAAGGCAAGGATAGCCACGGAAATTGCACCCGGCAAATTGGGGGGAATCCGATGGCATCACCGCCTCGCAATTGCTTGACATCGAGCTCCCGGTGTCAGGTCACCGCTTCGCTCGTCCTGTTTAAGAGGCCGCGACCGAGGTCACGTCTCGGACCGGTAGCCCGGAGCGGGCGGGAGGACGCCTGCCTCGTCCCACCAAGCCAGCACGCGCGTGCCGTGGAACGTGAGCCACTTGGACGGCTCGCCCGGGGGCACGTCGACATCGAACCAGGCGCGGCCGGGGTGGCGGCGTTCCTGCAGCCACGTGCCGTCGGGCCGGCGCGCGGACGCGATGAGCTTCATGGCGTCGGCCAGCCGGGGATCGGGTGACGTGCCGTCGTGGAGCGCTGCCGACCTGAAGTAGTCCACGGCGTTTAGTGCGCTGTAGAGCCAGCGGAACGGGTAGGCAAAACGCGCAGCCCAAGGCCCGACGAGTTCACCGGTGGACCGGGTGTACAGCAGCCGGCGTTCCAGCAGGTACTCTTCGCCGGCGTGGCGGGCGGCGCGGAGATCGTCGGAGCCCCCGGTGACGGACTCGTAGTACAGCAGCCCTTTCAAGGTGTTGAGTGTGGAATGGAAGGACGAGCGGGTGGAACCTTCGATCCATTCGCAGTTCCAGCCGCCGTCGGGCAGTTGGTGCTCGATGAACCAGGCGGCGATCCGGCCCACGTCCGCCCCCAGCCACGCGCCGTTGGCCAGGGTGAAGGCGTTGATGCAGCAGTCCACTTCGCCGTCCCAGTACGGCAGGTTCTCGTACTCCCAGCGGCTGTTGGCGGCGAGCCGGCCGGCCGTGCCCGCGAGCACTGTTGCGTCGAGGCCCCAGTCCCGGAGGGAATTGAGCGACCAGGTGGTGGCGGTCCACGGCTGTCCGGCACCCTCGGCTGCTTCGGGTCCCTGGAAGTCGAAGTCGCTGGGGAAGTAGGCCCCGCCGGCCCACTGGCCATCGGGGTCCTGGTGCGCGAGCAGCCGCGCGCCGAAACCCTCGGTGGCCACCCGCGCTTTCGTCGCCGCCCACTGCTCAGGCGGCGCATGTGCGAGGTCCCGTTCGACCTGCCAGCGCAGTGCCGGATCGGAGTCGAGCAGCCAGCCGACCAACGCCGCCTCGGGCTTCATGGTCAACAGAGTAGCGGCCCCCGCGAAAGAACAACATGGCTTCCGTGCTCCGCCCCGGTCGGGGAAGGGGACCGAAGGACTGCGCCGGGCGGGCACGACCTCGCGGCCGGAAGCCGCCGCCGCGGAAAACTGGCCGCCGACGGTCACAATGGGTGAATGCGATCACAGCGGTGGGCGGCCAGACCGGGGCAGTTTGTTGAAGCCACGGTTGACGGACCTACCGGCCAACATGCGAACGGAGCACGCTGATGAAGATACTGACCCCCGGACTGCCGCTGAATATCACCGACCTGACACTGGAACATCTGCCCGTGCCGGCTGCCCAAGTGGCCGAGGGCGCGCCCACTACCGGCCTGCACGGCTTGGGCCGAATGGGCGACCTCGGCGTTGGCGTCTGGGAAATGTCCACCGGCAGCATGAACGATACGGAAGCCGACGAACTGTTTTTGGTCGTCTCCGGCAGCGCCACCGTGGCATTCCACCACGAGGACGCCCATGACGCCGCCGGGACGGCGGTCCCGTTGGCCCCGGGCTCGCTGATGCTGCTATCGGCAGGAATGCGCACCACGTGGACCGTGCACGAAACCCTGCGGAAGCTCTATCTCACGCCGGAGCGGGAGCCATCCGACGCGGAGTGATGCATCGAAAGAAGGGCGACGTCGGTGCCCGGGTGAGCACCGACGTCGTCCCATAACCGGTGGAAGCTACTTGACCTTGTCCTTGAGGAACTGCACGGACCGGCTCCAGGCCAGCTTGGCCTCCTCGGGACGGTAGTTGCCCTGCGGGTTCTCGTCGTTGTGGAAGGCGTGCGGGGCGTCGTAGAAGTAGTAGGTCACCTCCGCGCCGGACTCGCGGCGGATCTGCTCCTCCTGCGCCTTGGCCTTCTCCACCGGGTAGGAGGAGTCCTGTTCGCCGTAGTGGCCCTGGATGGCGGCGCGGACCCCCTCGTACGATGTGGGCACGCCCTGGCCCACGCCGTAGAACGGAACGGCCGCGCTGATGCGCTCGCCCTGCTGCGCGGCCAGCGCCAGCACAAAGCCGCCGCCCATGCAGAAACCGATGGCACCCACGGTGGAACTGGTGACCGACTCGTGGGCCAGCAGGTAGTCCACGGCGCCGGCCAGCAGCCGGGCGCCTTCCTGTTCCGGCAGCTTGGACATCATCGCGGCGGCCTCCTTGCCGTCGTGGGCGATGCGTCCGCCGTAGAGGTCCGGTGCCAGCGCGACGAAACCTTCGGCGGCGAGGCGGTCGGCAACATCGCGGATGTGGTCCACCAGGCCCCACCACTCCTGGATGACGATGACGCCGGGGCCGGCCCCTGACTCAGGTACGGCCAGATAACCGTGGGCCTCGGTGCCTGCGGATTCGAACGTGACGTTCTGGTACGTCGGATTGTCGGCCAAAGTCCTACTCCTGATCACTCGGGGGCATTCGATGCCAGTCTAGGACAGCAGCGCATGTTGTCGTGCTTACCGGGACGGCGGAGGGCCCGGGGCATGGCCAAGCCGGTTGCCGGGGCGGAGAATCGGTCTATGGAACAGCTGAGGAAGACCTTCACCGCCCTTTCGATTGCTGCCGGGCTGGCCCTTACGCTCTCGGCCTGTGACGCCACCGGAGACGACATATCCCAGCCCGAACCGGGCCAGGCCCAGCCGGCCGAAACCCCGGCCGGGGCCGGCAACCCGAGCCCCGGCGGCACCGGATCTGCCATGCCCGGTGAACGCAATGCGAGGGCCGCTGTCGAAACCGCGGTCAATGCCGTCCACGGCAGTTCCGCGATCGAACTCGACTACAGCGACCGGCTTCAGGCCTGGGAAGTGGACGTCTTCGACGTTGACGCCGAGCTCGAGGTACAGGTCTCGCCGGACGGCAGCGAGGTGCTTGAGCAACGGGAATCCGGGGGTGCCGAACCGGAGCATTCCCGAGAGTTGGAGCAAACCAAGGTCTCCATGTCCGAGGCACTTGTCACCGCCGCGGAAGCCGAACCGGGGAACGTGGACGAAGTGACGCTGGGGAATGAGGACGGCCTCCCGGTGTGGGAGATCGAGATCGACCGCGAAGACGGCTCCAGCACCGACGTATTCATCGACGCCGTCACGGGGGAGCAAATCCGCTAAGAGGGCGACGAACCTTCCGAAGGCGCGCGCTGCGAGCGGCCGCAGCACAGACGTGCCTTAGCGGGTTCCCTGCTCGACATGCGCGGCGAGGTTCGCCAGGGACGAGGCTATCCCGGCCTCGTGATCGGCTTGTGAGATGCCCGGCGGTACATCGGTGGCTGCAACGCTGACCAGCGTTCCTGCCGGCTGCTCCCGTAGCTCCCAGGTCATGGTCATGGTTCCGGCGAAGTCCGGCTCGTCGGAGATGAACCGGATCCGCTGCACGATTGTCTGGTCGGGGACCAGCGCTACGAATTCGACGTCGGCCACGTCCGTCGCCTCCGACGTCTTGCCGGGTGCGCCCACGGCGTCCAGATACGTCAGGACCATGCGGAACCCTCCGCCGGTCCGCGGATCGAAGCGGTCCATCCGGCCGGCCATGCCCTCCGGAGGAAGCCACGCTTCCAGGCTGAGGGGATCTGTCATGGCGCGGTAGATTTTCGGCGGCGCCGCACGGATTACGAGGCTGCCGCGGTCGACCCTGGCCGGCTGCTCGTTCACGATCCTGCGGGCGCCGCGAAACCCAGCTTCTTGTCGATCATGTTCTCCAACGGTTGCTGCTGCATGTAGCGGGCGAAATTGTCCGCGAACTGCCCCGCCAGCTGGGGCAGCCAGCCCCGCGCGTCACCGCTGAGGTGCGGCGAGATGATCACGTTGTCCATCGTCCAGAGCGCGTGGTCGGCCGGCAGCGGCTCGGTTTCGAACACGTCCAGGGCGGCTCCGGCGATGGCGCCGGACCGCAGCGCCGCCACCAGTGCATCGGTGTCCACGCACGCCCCGCGGCCCACGTTGACCAGCCGGGCCGTGGGCTTCATCGCCTCCAGCACGGCTGCGTCCACGAGATGCCGGGTCTCTTCGGTCAGCGGTGTCACCATCACCACCCAGTCGAAGTCTCCGACGACGGCGGGGAGTTCCGCCGACGCGTACACCTCGCCGAAGTCCGCGTCATCACTGCGGGCGGTCCGCCCGGCCCCGGCAACCCTCAGGCCGAGGACCTTGAGCACGCGGGCGATCTCGCGTCCGATGGCGCCGGTGCCGACGATCAGCGCGCGGCCCGACTCCAAGCGTTCGGTCTCGCGGTGCTGCCAGGTGCGCTCCCGCTGCAGGGACAGCAGGCCGGGCAGGTCCTTGGCGAAGGCGAGCATCCCGGCGAGCACGAACTCGGCGATCGGCCGGTCGAAGATGCCTCGGGCGTTGGTAACCACCACGCCTGAATTCCGCAGGTCCTGGAACAGGAGCTTGTCCACGCCGGCGGCCGCCACGTGGATCCACTCCAGCGACCCGGCGGCATGCCATGCGTCCTCCAGGGCCGAGGAGAAGAAGTCCCACAGGAACAGCACCTGTGCGCCGACCAGGGCCTCGGCCAGCTGATCCGCGGTGGCATAGCGCACCTCGGCGGCGGCCTCCACCTCCTCCATGCCCGGTGGCAGCTGGTCTTTGTACAGCACGGCGACGACGGGTCTGGTGACTGCGGCCATCAGGCTTCCGGCGCCTTGTCGCGCCGCGACTTCAGCGCGCCCAGTTGGTCGTCGACTTCCGTGCTGGCCTCCAGCCATTCGAAGGCATCCTGCACCTGCGGCGAGTCCGGATCTGACCACGCGATTTCGTTGCGCGCGGATGCCTCGGCCTCGATGCGCCGGGTCTCCCGCTCAGCATCCCGGGCGGCGGACTGCATCCCGGTTGCGCTGCCGGCTGCCGCCGAGGCGGCCTGCTGCATGCCGAGGGTGGCCTGGGCGACGTTGTGGCGCGCCTGCAGGGTCTGGTACCGCATCCGGGATTCGTCTATCCGCGAGGACAACCGGGCCAACTCGCCGTCCAGCCGGCGCCACTGATCGGCCATGCGCTCATATTGCCTGGAGAGGGTTTCCACGCGCTTCGACGCCGTGATGCTCCGGTGCAGGAACTCGCGGGCCCCGTCGTCGTCGCCGCGGGCCACGCACTCTTCGGCTTGGCGGTCGCAGTACGCCTGCTCTGCCTTGGCTTCATCCAGCAGCAGCCCGATCCGGCGGCAGTCGGCCGCGATGTCCGCTACGCTGCGGCGTGCCTTGTCGACTGCTTGGGACTGTTGCTGCTGGCTGGCCTCGATGGCCGCCAGGGGATCGACCGGAGCCTCTTTCGCCGCGCGGTTGGCGCGGATGATGCGTCCGAGGCGGTGCTTGATGGTCACGTTAGCTCCTCATGGGATCGGGCCGACGCTGGGCCGGGGCCGGCTGGCGGCGCGGCGGGAAGCCGGAGCGGAGGCGTGGCGGGACAGCAGTGCTGCGCCCGTCGCGGACACGTCGGTAGGCCGAGGACCAGGCATGCAGCGCCTCGATCTCCCGGGACAAATGCCGCCCGGCCAGTTCCAGCTGTTCGGCGTCGGCAGAGTACCCGGCTTCCACCAGTTGTTGCCGCAATTGGCCCGACAGCCGGTTGAGTTGTTCGACCCGCCCGCCCAGGCTGGCGGCGAGGGAGCGCTTCACCTGAAGCACCGGCTCGCCTTCCGCCAGCTTCAGCTGTTCGTCCAGGGACCGGGAAGCAGTTTCAAGCCGGGCCGCCACCAGCGGCAGCTCCCCGACGGGGCGGCCCTCCGACCGTGCCGCGGCGAGTGCCCGTTCCGTCGCTTCCGCCGAGCGCTGCAACCCGAGCCGCTGGCGGGCCAGACGGCGTCCGGCAGCGTCCCGGGTGAAACTGCGGACGGTGAGAGACCCCCTGCGGAGCCCGTTCCGCAACCTGCGGGAGCGCCGGATCCTGCGGACCACCAGCCACACGGCCACGGCCGCCGCCGTCCCGATGCAGAGCACGGCTATGCCGGTGAACATCAAAATCTGCAGGACCATATCGGCCACGAAGGTTGCGGTACTGGCGGGCACTGGTGTCAAGGGCATGCCTCAAGTTTGCCCCCGGAGGCTCGCTTACTGCCAGTGGGAATGAATTGCCGGGCAAAACAGCGGGGCAAAACAGCCGGACACAACAATGGAGCCGGCTCCCGTACGGGAACCGGCTCCATTGGAAAAGACTAGAGCGGCGTTGCCGCTGCCGTCTTAGAGGCCGCGGATGTTGGCAGCCTGCAGGCCCTTGGGGCCCTGCACGGTTTCAAATTCGACCTTCTGGTCTTCACGCAGTTCGCGGTAGCCGCCACTGTTCTCGATAGCCGAGTAGTGAGCGAAAACGTCGGCCGAGCCGTCGTCCGGAGCGATGAAGCCGAAGCCCTTTTCAGAGTTAAACCACTTGACGGTTCCAGTTGCCATTATTTGTACTCCTCCGAGTATTTACACGGCCCGCGGACTTCACGGGTCGCTTGCAGCGGTGTTTTTCGTCCGCCGTTCAGAGAAGCACAAACCCTTCGGTGAAGGGCTTGTTGCTCAAAATCAAATGCGCAACACAACAACTACAAGAATCACTGTACAGGACTTTGAACGGGAAGCCGAATGGCACTACCACGGCCCCCACTGTTCAGGACGCGTTCAGGTTGCTACCGTAAAGTGATCTTCATCTACGGGGCACTCGCCCTACTAAAGCGGCTGGGAAGTCGGACCCGATCCACTGAAGGCTGCATGAGCATATCTGTATCTCCACCGACAACTTCTACCCGTAGCAATCGCGGTTCTTCCGCCGCCAGCGGCTACTCCCAGCTGTTGAGCACCGTGCGGGATGCAGGTCTGCTGCGAAAGCGCAGGGGGTTCTACATCAGCCTCTTTGTCGCGCTGGCGCTGGGGCTGGCCGGGGCGACCACCGGATTCGTTTTGCTCGGCGACAGCTGGTTCCAGCTGTTGATTGCCGGCGCACTGGGCATCCTGTTCACGCAGCTGGCGTTCCTGGCCCACGAGGCCGCGCACCGGCAGGTCTTCGAAACCGGCCCGGCCAACGACCGCGCCGGAAGGTTCCTGGCCAACGCCGTGGTGGGCATCAGCTACCAGTGGTGGATGAACAAGCACACCCGGCACCACGGCAACCCGAACACCATCGGGAAAGACCCGGACATCGAGCAGGACACCGTCTCCTTCCTGCCGGAGCAGGCTGCCGAACGCCGCGGCCTGATGGCCTGGTTCACCCGCCGGCAGGGCTACCTGTTCTTCCCGCTGCTGATGCTCGAGGGCATCAACCTGCACGCCACCTCCATCAGGTCACTGTTTGCCCGCGGCCCCGTCAAGGGCCGCAAGCGCGAACTGTCCATCCTCTTCGCCCGGCTGTCGCTGTATATTGCCGCGATCTTCATCTTCCTGCCCACCGGCATGGCGTTCGCCTTCATCGGGGTCCAGCTGGCCGTCTTTGGCGTCTACATGGGCGCGTCCTTCGCGCCGAACCACAAGGGAATGCCGCTGATCCCCAAGGACTCGAAGGTGGACTTCCTCAGCCGCCAGGTCCTGACCAGCCGCAATATCGTTGGCCGCACTCCCGCGGGAAGCGGCGCCCTCAATGCGCTCATGGGCGGACTCAACTATCAGGTGGAGCACCACCTGTTCCCGAGCATGCCGCGGCCCAACCTGGCCAAGGCCGCCCACATCGTGCGGGAATACTGCGCCAACCACAGCATCCCGTACACCGAAACGTCGCTGCCCAAGTCCTACGGCATCGTGGTCCAGTACCTGAACAAGGTCGGCCTGTCGGCGCGTGACCCGTTCGACTGCCCGATGGTGGCCGAGTACCGCCGGCTCTAGCGCTCAGCCTCTTGCGCTCAGCAGGTTCCCTACGGTTGCCGGTGTCCAAAGCGGACACCGGCAACCGTCGTTTCTAGAGCTGCGTGAAGGCTGCCGTGGCCGGGTCCGCGCCGATGCGACCGCCGGCGTCAAGCGCCGTGATCGCGGCCAGGTCCTCCGCATCGAGCGTGAGCCGTGCTGCGGTCAGGTTTTTCGTTATCCGGTCCGGGTTGGCGGACTTTGGGATCACGATGTTGCCGTTGGCCAGGTGCCAGGCGAGCACAACCTGGGCCGGGGTCGCCAGATACTTTGCCGCGATGGCGGTGACCGTCCGGCTCTCCAAATCGGCACCTTGGCCCAGCGGGCTGTAGGCCTCGACGGCAATGCCGTGCCCACGGCTGAACTCCGCGACCTCGCGCTGCTGGAAGGTGGGGTGGATCTCGATCTGGTTCACCGCCGGAACCGTACCGCCGGCGGCCAGCACGGTTTCCAAATGCTCGATGAGGAAGTTGGAGACGCCGATCGCGCGGCTGAGGCCCTCGGCGTAGACCTCCTCGAGTTCATGCCACGCCCGCAGGTAGAGGTTTTGCGATGGCACCGGCCAGTGGATCAGGTACAGGTCCACGAAGTCCAGGCCCAACTCCCGCAGGCTGGCATCGAACGCCTTGCGCGCCGTCGCCTGCTCGCCGTTACGGAGTTTCGTGGTGATGAACAATTCTTCGCGGGGGATCCCGCTGGATCTGATCGCCGCGCCCACACCGGACTCGTTGCGGTAGGCGGCGGCGGTGTCGATGTGGCGGTAACCGGCCTCCAGTGCAGCTTCAACGGCCCGTTGCGTTTCAGCCGGCGGCACCTTGAAGACGCCGAAGCCCAGCTGCGGGATGCTGACGCCGTTGTTGAGATCGATCGCGGGCACTGCGGACATCGGGAAGGCTCCTTTGGTGCAGGGGGGTAAAACTACTTCTTCGGGACCAGTACGCCGTAGACGCGCATCTCGGCCAAGTGCTGGCCGTCATGGTCGTGAATGGAGATATCCACGATGTTGTTGCGGCCGTAGCGGGTACGTTCGACGCCGGTGGCCACCAGGCGGGCTTCGGCCGCGCCGGGCGCAATGTACGTTATTTCCGCCTGACGGGAGACCGACGGCCGGCCCAGTGACTCGCAAACGAACGCGAAGCACGTATCGCCGAGCGTAAACAGGTAGCCGCCGTGCAGGATGTGATGGCCGTTCAGCATGTAGTCCTGGACGCCCATGGACATCACCACGCGGCCTTCTTCGGCCTCGAGCACCTCGATGCCAAGGTGCTGCGACGCTTTGTCGGAGGCATAGCGGTGGCGGACAAGCTCCTCGACGGTGGAAAACTGCTCGTCGGTGGCGGGGGTAGTCAACGGAGCCTCCGGATGTGGCGCGGATCATGGGCGTGACCAACGCTACCAATATCCACGGCGGTCGATGCGCACCGGCGGCCTGCAGGACCGGTTTGCAGCGGCGCGGGGCCGGGCTCAGTCGTCGCTCGAGTGTATTTTCCGCCGCGTGCTGAGCAGGTCCACGCCGGGGCGGTAGGCAATGTAGTTCTCGGCCGTGTCCAGCACCTGGACCACATGGGCCCGGTCGCCGCCTACCAGCCCGATGCCCAGCTCGGCCCGCCGGTAGAGGTTCTGTTGGCCGACTTCCGCCACTGAGACATCGAACCGCTTCCGCACCTCGGCGATGATCGGCCGCAGAACGGAACGCTTTTCCTTGAGTGAGTGCACGTCGCCCAGGAGCAGGTCGAACTCAATCCAGCCGATCCACATGCTGACGAGTTTAGGGCAGGTGGTCCATCGCCTCGCACGGGCTGGAGTTCGGCTGCGCGCGGTGGATTCCCATGGCCAACACCTCGACCAAGGCGGAAAGCGTGCGCACGTCCTCCGGCGACAGGCCGGAGAGCAGGTCCTGCTCGGCACGTGCGACACGGACCTCAAGCTCCGAGAGTGCGGCCCGTCCCTGCGCGGTGGGAACGATTTTCCGTGCGCGCCGGTCGTTGGCGGCGGGGACGCGCTCCACCAGCCGGGCGGCCACGAGTTTGTCGAGGATGTAGGTCAGTACGGTGCGGTCGATCGCCAGGTGGGCCCCGAGGGCCTGCTGGTTCGGCGGGTCCCGATGAACGACGGCGGAGAGGATCTGGTAGCCGCGGATGCCTTCCGGCATGCCGGTGACGGCCTCCTCGAATTTTGACTGGTACCCGCGCAGGACCATGCCGAGGTTCCAGCCGAAGTCGCCGGGAACCGGGCTGTGCGTCCTGTCCGCTGTGGCGGCTCGTTCTCCTGTCATGCCTCTCATGATAACGAATCATGCGAAGTTGCACAGATAATCTGCGATGAATATAGTCTGTCAGACAGCATATTCGCAGACTGGAGTTGAAATGAAGCTTGGCACCGTTGGCATCCTGGGGGCCGGCCGCGTGGGCACCGCCGTCGCCCGGCAGGCGCTCAAGGCCGGCTACCGGGTGAAGATCGCAACGTCCAAGCCGGCCGCAGAGATCGCGTTGCTGACGGAAATCATCACGCCGGGGGCGGAGGCGGTCGACGCCGCCGAAGTGGGGACGGCGGACCTGGTTCTCGCCGCGATTCCACTGCACAGATACCGCACGCTGGATCCGGGCCGGTTGGCCGGCAAGACCGTGATCGATGCGATGAACTACTGGGCCCCGACCGACGGCGTGATCGGCGACTTCGAGAGCGACCCGCGCGGCAGCAGCGAGGTCGTCCAGGATTTCCTGGCGGGCGCGCACGTGGTCAAAACCCTGAACCACATCGGGTACCGGGAACTCGAGGAGGACAGCCGCAGCTCCGGCTCCGCCGCGCGCCGCGCCTTGGCTCTTGCCGGCGATCACGACGACGCCAAAATCCTGGTCGCGGCCTTCATCGATCGCCTCGGCTACGACCCGGTCGATGCCGGTCCGCTGTCGGCCGGCCGCGCCTTCCAACCGGGCAGCCGCATCTTCAACGCCGCCCATGCCGCCGACGAGCTCCGAGGCCTCTTGGCGGAGGCCAACGAACCGGCGCGTCCATGACGGCGTCGACCGGCAGAACAGGACAAGACATGGAAATCGGTGCTTACAGCTTCGGCGACACGCAACTCAATCCGGACGGCAGCCAGCGGGAGACGTCGGAGGCCATCCGCAATCTCTTTGAGGCGATCCTCCACGCCGACAAGGTTGGCCTGGATTACTTCGGGATCGGCGAGCACCACACCACCAGCATGCCCGCATCCTCACCGGGCGCGATCGTCGCCGCGGCCGCGGCCGCCACGAAGCAGATCCGGCTAGGGAGCGCCGCCAGCATCATCTCCACGGACGACCCCGTTCGCGTGTTCCAGCAGTTCTCCACGGCGGACGCGATTTCCGGCGGCGGCCGCGTCGAGATCACCGCGGGCCGCGGTTCCTCGGTGGAAACGTTTCCGCTGTTCGGCTACGACCTGGGCGACTACGACGAGTTATATGCGCAGAAGCTGGATCTGCTGATGGCCATCAACAACAGCCGCGCCCCCGAAGTGACGTGGAGCGGAACCCGGCGGCCGCCCATCGCGGACCTGGCCGTCGTGCCGCGCCCTGCCGCCGGACCGTTGCCCATCTGGCTGGCCACCGGGGGCAACGCCGGTTCTTCCGCCCGGGCCGGGCAGCTCGGACTGCCCGTCTCCTACGGGATTATCGGCGGAGCCCCGCACCGGTTCGCTCCGCTGGCCGAGCTCTACCGGCGCACCGCGGCCCAGGCCGGCCACAGCGGTCCGCAGATCAAGGTTTCCGTTGCCGCCCTCGGGCTGGTGGCGCCGAGCAAGCAGGAGGCCCTCGACCGGTTCTACCCCGGCTGGCACAACCTCAACGTGGAAATGGGCAGGCTGCGTGGTTGGCCCGCACCGGACAAGCGCGCTTTCCTGGCCCAGGCCGAGGCCCCGGGCGCCTATTACGTCGGCGATCCGGATGACGTGGCCGAGCGGATTGCCCACCTGCACGGATACCTCGGACATGTGCGCCACTTCCTGCAGACCGACATCGGCGGGCTGCCGCACGAGCACCTGATGGACTCCATCACGCTGCTGGCCACCGAGGTCAAGCCGCGGGTTGAGCGGCTGCTGGCCCGGAAGTAGGCACGACACGCCGCCGGCGCACCCGCCGGCCATCTCCTCGGCTCGAATCAACGCCTTCCGCCGCCGTCCTAAGCTAAGGGCGTGGATAAAGCGGTGGACAAGCAAACGGACCAGGCCGAGCTGGCGGCAACAGTCATCCTGCTGCGCGACGGCCCGGAGGGACTGGAAGTCCTGATGCTGGAACGCCCTGGCGGTGGATCCTTCGCGGGGGCCTGGGTGTTCCCCGGCGGCAAGGTGGACCCGGGGGACTACCGTGCCGCCGAAGCCGAAGCCGAAGCCGAAGCCGAAGCCGAAGCCCGCACAGGGGCCGGCGGCGCCGTCGAAGGTGACCAGGGCCGGCAGCTGGCGGCGGCAAAGATCGCAGGGGCGCGCGAGACCTTCGAGGAGACCGGCCTGCGGATCGGCGGCCAGGAACTGGTACACCTGTCCAACTGGGTGCCCCGCCACAGCCTGGTCCGCCGCTTCCAAACATGGTTTTTCACCGCAGCGGCACCGGCCGGGGAGGTCGAGCTCAACGACGGCGAGCTGGCCGGCTTCGCCTGGATGCGGCCCGGCGAAGCGCTCCGCCGGCATGAGTCCGGGCTGATGCGGCTGGTCCCGCCGACCTGGGTAACCCTGCATGAACTGGGCCGCTTCGATACCGTGGCGGACGCGCTGGAAGCCGCCCGGAACACGGAGCCTTTCAACTATGAGAGCCACGTGATTGACGACCCGGCCGGCGGTCAGGTCATCGTCTGGGCCGGCGACGACGCCTACCCCGGTCCCGGGCCGGCGGCGGCCGCCGGGGCCAGGCACCGGCTCTCCACCGGGTCGCTGCCGTGGCGGTACGAAAGGAACCGCTAGCCCTGCGCCGCCGGCCGGTGCACGCCTACACTTGAGGCACCTGCTGCCACAACCGACCGGGAGGCCGCCATGAAGAAAGCCATGAAGAAGAAGTCCTTCAGCGATTTGAGCGGGGGGCAGCGGCTGCGTGTGGCCATCATGGCCGGGCTGCAGCTTGTCTTGCAGACGGCCGCTCTCAAGGACCTGAAGAAGCGCCCGGCCTCCCTGGTCAACGGGCCGAAGCCGGTGTGGTTTGCCGCTTCCTTCCTCAATTTCATCGGCCCGGTGGCCTATTTCCTGCTCGGGCGAAAGCGCTGAACTCCTAAGCACAAACCGTTGATCTTTTCAATTCAACGGGGTTAAAGACCGTCGCACAGTGTTGCCTGCGTAACGATGGCCTAGAGTGTTTGACGTCACCAAGTGGCGTCGACCACACTTGAGCTAGTGAACGCATGTTCGGCTAGCGAACAGCGTGGTCTGTATCCCCGTTCTCCTCGGGGCAGAAGGAGTGGAAATGAATTGTGCGCTGTATAGGGCGCCGCACCTCGGGATGCTCCCATGAGCGCCCCCGCGGTGACAACGGACAGCAAGGGTCCGGCGGCCAGCCGGTCCCGCCGGCGCCCTTCCAAGAAGCGTCCCACCAAGCAGCTGCTGGGGCTTGCCGGGATCCTTGCGTTCCTGCTGGTGTGGGAACTGGTGCCGCGGGTTGGGATTGTTGAGGCCCGCTTCCTGCCTCCTGCCTCCGAGGTGCTCGCCGTGCTGTTCAACGATTTCGGCTTGGCGGCGTTCTGGCTTGCGGTTGGCGAAACCATGCTCGCGTGGTTCCTTGGCCTGCTGATGGCGGTGCTGCTGGCCGTGGTGCTTGGCTTCATCATCGGTTCGTCAAACTTCCTGCGGAAGTTCACCAACTCCACGGTGGAGTTCCTGCGGCCCATCCCGTCGGTGGCGCTGATTCCGCTGGCCGTGCTGCTGTTCGGCGTGAAGATCGAGTCCTCGCTGATGCTGATCGTCTACGCATCGTTCTGGCAGGTCTTCATCCAGGTGCTGTACGGGGTGGCCGACGTGGACAACGTGGCAATGCAAACGGCCAAGTCCTACGGCCTGGGCCGGTTCGCTCGGGTCCGCCACGTGGTCTTCCCCACCGCCCTGCCGTACCTGATGACCGGGGTGCGCCTGGCCGCAGCGGTGGCGCTCATCCTGGCCATCACGGCCGAACTGGTGATCGGTTCGCCGGGCCTGGGCCGGGAAATCGCGCTGGCGCAGTCCGGCGGCGCGATCGCGGGCATGTATGCGCTGGTGCTGGCCACGGGACTGATCGGCGTGCTGGTCAACCTGGTGATGCGCTTCATTGAGCGCAAGACCCTGTCGTGGCATGAATCGATCCGTTCCGAGGTGATCGCGTGAAAGTCCTGAAAAGCATTGCCTACGCTCTGGCGCTGCCGGTCATCCTGGTGCTGATCTGGTGGGCCTCGACGCTGGGCGCGACAAACTTCTTCGTGCCCACCCCGGCACTGCTCGTCGACGCGTTCGCCGAGACCTGGTTCGGCGAACGGCTCCTGTCCGACGTGCTGCCCTCGATCGGGCGGCTGATCATCGGGGTGGCCGCGGCGATCATCCTGGGTATCGTCGCCGGCCTGCTGATCGGCTCGATCAAGTGGCTGCGCGACTTCACCGAGCCGGTGCTGGAGTTCTTCCGCGCCATCCCGCCGCCGGTGCTGATTCCGGTATTGATGCTGCTGATGGGCATCACCGACACGATGAAGATTGTGGTCATCATCTCCGGCTGCATCTGGCCGGTGTTGCTGAACACCATCGAAGGCGTCCGCGCCATCGACTCGGTGCTTTCGGACTCGGCGCACACCTACGGCATCGGCGGCATGGCCCGCGTGCGTCACCTCGTGCTGCCCTCTGCGGGCCCGCAGATCATGGCCGGCGTCCGCCAGTGCCTGTCCATCGGCCTGATCCTGATGGTCATCTCCGAAATGTTCGCCTCGTCCTCGGGGCTTGGCTTTACCATCGTGCAGTTCCAGCGTTCCTTCGCGATCCCCGAAATGTGGTCCGGCATCGTGGTGCTGGGCCTGATCGGTGTTGCCATGTCATTCATCTTCCAATGGACCGAGCGCAAGATCCTGCGCTGGTACCACGGCCTGCGAGAGGTAGAAAATGCAGCCTGAAACCACCCCGGTTCCGACCGGCAAAACCCTGCCCGAAGGCCAGGCCATGCTCTCGGTGCGCGGCGTCAAGAAGGTCTACCACACCGACGGCGGCGACATCGAGGCGGTGCGCAACCTTACCTTCGACCTGCGGGCAGGGGAGCTGGCCTGCCTGGTCGGCCCGTCCGGGTCCGGCAAGACCACCTTGCTCAAGTGCATCTCCGGCCTGCTGGCCCCCACCGAGGGTGAGGTGCTGCTGGACGGCGCCCGGGTGACCGGCCCGCCCAAGAAGATGGCCGTGGTGTTCCAGGAATACGGCCGCTCGCTGTTCCCCTGGATGCGGGTGCGCGAGAACGTGGAACTGCCGCTGAAGAACGCCGGCATGGGCAAGGCCGAGCGCGACAAGCTCGTGGACGACGCCCTGGAGGCCGTTGGCCTGGACCACGTGCCGCAGTCCTACCCGTGGCAGCTCTCCGGCGGTATGCAGCAGCGCGTGGCGATCGCCCGGGCGGTGGCCTACCAGCCCGAGGTGCTGCTCATGGATGAGCCGTTCGCCGCGGTCGATGCCCAGACCCGGGCCGACCTTGAGGACCTGATCCGCACGGTCTGGAAGAAACTGGGCGTCACCGTCCTGTTCGTCACCCACGACATCGACGAATCGGTCTACCTGGGCCAGCGCGTGATCATCCTGTCCTCCTCGCCGACCGTGATCCAGGAAGACCTCGAGATTGACCTGCCCGACGAGCGTGACCAGCTGAACACCCGCGCACTGCCGCGGTTCACCGAACTGCGCCACCACGTCTACGAACAGATCCAGCTCGCCAAGCAGGGCCACCGCCCCGCCGCCGCCACCCAGGCCGGCAGCGCCGGCTAGCAGGAGGCAGCGGGCCGCCGGCCGCATCCTAGCAAGGGTGCGGCCGGC
>NZ_JBNHGL010000016.1:0-33324 GCF_059091245.1 Arthrobacter sp. Y3225116 | reverse complement strand
GCGGCCAGCATGCCGGCCGCGGCGATGCCCGCCCGTTTGAACATGCGCGGCAGGTCCGCCGTGGGCACCCGCGGGTCCGGCGGCAGTCCGTACACCTCCGGTTCGTCGAGCAACAGGAACACGGAACCGGTGCCGCCCACGCCGTCGGAATCGTTGGCCCCGTAGAGGCGTGCCTCGGTCAGCCCCTGCGAGTGCAGTTCGGCTACGCGCTGCTTCGCGGTGGCCACCAATTCCTCGCGCTCGCCGTACTTGATCGACGTCGTGGGGCAGGCCTGCGCGCAGGCGGGCGTCTGGTCGTCGGTGATCCGGTCGTAGCACAGCGTGCATTTCTGGGCGACACCGACGTTGCGGGTCGGGGCCTGTTGCCCCGGGGTGAAGTCGCGCTGCGTCTTCGGTCCTGCCGTGCCGTCGCTGCGCCGTTCGATCACGCCGAACGGGCATCCCGCGACGCAGGTGCCGCAACCGTTGCAGACGTCGTCCTGCACCACCACCGTGCCGTGCTCGGTGCGGAACAGCGCCCCGGTGGGGCACACGTCCAGGCACCCGGCGTTGGTGCAGTGCTTGCACACATCCGAGGACATCAGCCAGCGGAAATCGGGCGTATCGGGGGGCGTCGTGTCCACGCCCGGAGGCTTCGCTGCTGCCTCCGTGCTTCCCGGCGGCCCGATGCCGGGCATGCCGAGGCTGACGAGTGCCCGCCCGGAGTCGCGTGCCTTTTCGATCCGCCCGCGGTCCTGCTCGACGAAGGCCACATGGCGCCAAGTGTCGGCTCCCAGCGCGCCGGTGTTGTCGTAGGAGGACTGCAGCAGTTCGTACTGCGGGTCGGCGGGAATGCGGTTCCATTCCTTGCAGGCCACCTCGCACGCCTTGCAGCCGATGCAGATCGAGGTGTCCGTGAAGAAGCCCTTGCGCGGGTGCCCGGTGTGCGGAATGTCCCCGGGCGCTTCGGTCAGCCGTTTCATGAGCCTTCCCTCGTGGTGTCGTCGCCCGACACAGGGCCGGGATGGGTGATCTCGTCGCTGCCGGTCTCGGGCGTCACCCCGGCGCGGGCCTGGTAATCGGCGATCAGGGCGAGCAGTGCCGGGCCCCGCGGCCGGCGGCCCGGGAGGATGTCGCAGGATCCGGCCTTGGATTCCTGGATCTGTACGTTCGGGTCGAGCGTCACGCCCAGCAGATCGTTGGCTGCGTCCCCGCTGATGACCGCTTCCTGCCCGACGCCCCAGTGGTAGGGCAGCCCGATCTGGTGCACGGTGCGCCCGCCGACAACCAGCGGCCTCATCCGTTCGGTCACGAGCACCTTGGCCTCGATGGCTGCCCGTGGCGAGACGATCGTCGCCCAACCGTAGGGTTCCAGACCCCGTTCGGCCGCCAATTCGGGCGACACTTCGCAGAACATCTCCGGTTGCAGCTCAGAGAGGTACGGCAGCCACCGGCTCATCCCGCCGGCCGTGTGGTGTTCGGTCAGCCGATACGTGGTGAACACATACGGGTAGATGTCCGAACCCCGCTCGTTGGCGCTCGGTGCACTGAGATTGTCTGCGCGCGGGAAGGTGATCCGGGCGGGGTTCTGCTGCTGCCCGTAGAGCGGGTTGGCGACCGGAGATTCCTGCGGCTCGTAGTGGGTCGGCAGCGGCCCGTCCACCATCCCCTTCGGCGCGAACAGCCACCCCTTGCCGTCGGCTTGCATGATGAAGGGGTCGTCCCCGGCCAGCGCGGCGGCGCCGCCGGCTGTTGGATCCGGCCTGCTCCCGGGGGCTCGGTCCAGCGGGAAATCGGGGACGTCCTCCCCGGTCCACCGGTTCTGCTCCGGGTCCCACCAGATGTACTTTTTGCGTTCGCTCCAGGGCTTGCCGTCGGGGTCCGCCGACGCGCGGTTGTAGAGGATCCGCCGGTTCGCCGGCCAGGCCCAGCCCCACTCGGAGGCGACCGGTCCTTGTTCCCGGCCGGGCTTGCGGTCGGCGGCGTGGTTGATGCCGTCGGCATACACGCCCGTATAGATCCAGCATCCTCCCGAGGTCGAGCCGTCGGGACGCATCTCGGTGTACGACGAGAGGGGCTTGCCGGCCCGGGGACCGGTGAGATGCCGGCCGTTGATTTCCGCGAGCACCGCCTCGCCGTCGGGGTCGCCGTGTTCGTCGGTGGGATAGTCCCATGTGAGATCCAGCAGCGGCCGGTCCCGTTCATCGGTCGAATCCGCCAGCTTCGCCCGGAGGCGTTGGCCCAGCTCGTAGAAGAACTGCAGTTCACTCCGGCAGTCCCCCGGCGGCTGGATGGCCTGGTGCCGCCATTGCAGCAGCCGCTGGGTCTGGGTGAAGGTTCCCGCCTTTTCCACGTGCGTCGCCGCCGGCAGGAAGAAGACTTCGGTGGCGATGTCCTCGGTCCGCAGCTCGCCCGTCGCGATCTCGGGGCCGTCCTTCCACCACGTCGCCGACTCGATGAGGTTCAGGTCGCGCACCACCAGCCATTTCAGATGGGACATGCCAAGACGCTGCATGCGGCCGTTGGCGGATCCGACCGCGGGGTTCTGGCCGAAGAGGAAGTAGCCCTCGACCTCATCGGCAAGCATGCCCATGACTGTCTGGTAGGTCCCGTGCGGGCCGTTGATGCGCGGAAGGTAGCCGTAGCCCCAGTCCGAGTCCTCACGGGCCGCGTCGCCCCACCAGGCCTTGAGCAGGCTGATGGTGTAGGCATCGGCGTCGGCCCAGTAGCCCTTTTGGTCCGGCGACGCGATGCCGCCGAGGTAGTCCTGCAACGTCTCCATCTCCGCCTTCGGCATGGGGAGGTAGCCGGGCAACAGGTTGAAGAGTGTCGGAATGTCGGTGGAGCCTTGGATGCTGGCGTGGCCGCGCAGCGCCATGATTCCCCCGCCCGGCCGGCCCATGTTGCCCAGCAGGAGCTGTAGGATCGCCGCGGTCCGGATGTACTGCGCGCCCACGGTGTGCTGGGTCCAGCCGACGGAATACGCGAAGCACGTGGTCCGGTCGCGGCCGGAGTTCTCCGTGACCGCCCGCGCCAGGTAGTCGAAGTCCGCCAGGGAAATGCCGCAGGCGTCCCGGACCATCTCCGGGGTGTACCGGGCATAGTGCCGTTTCAGGATCTGGAACACCGTCCGCGGGTGCTCCAGCGTGGGGTCCTGCTCGAAATCGGGGTGCGCCAGGGTCGGCCCTCCGCTGCCGTACTGGTGCCCGGCTGCCCGTTCCGCGGTGTCGGCTCCGTGCTCGTGGCCGCCGGCTTCAACGCCGTGCTCGTGGCCGCCGGCTTTTCCTGCCTCCGGCTTCCGTTCATAGGCCCAGGACGCGAGGTCGTACTGGCCCGTTTCCGGATCGAATCCGGAGAACAGCCCGTCCAGGTCCTCGGTGTCACGGAAGTCTTCGTTCACCAGGGTCGCCGCGTTGGTGTAGGCCCGAACGTAGTCTTTGAACCACAGATCGTTGCTGATCACGTAATTGATCAGGGCGCCCAGGAGCACGATGTCGGAACCGGCCCGGATGGGCACGTGCCTGTCTGCCACCGCGCTCGTGCGGGTATAACGCGGATCCACGTGGATGACCTTCGCACCGCGGGCCCTGGCTTCCGTCACCCACTGGTAGCCCACGGGATGGCACTCGGCCATGTTGGAGCCCTGGATGACGATGCAGTCGGCGTTGGCCATGTCCTGCAGCGACTGCGTCGCGCCGCCGCGTCCAAACGAGGTTCCCAAACTGGGAACCGTTGCGGAGTGTCAAATGCGGGCTTGGTTCTCGAGCTGGATGGCGCCCGCAGCGGTGAAGAGCTTCTTGATCAGATAGTTCTCTTCGTTGTCGAGGGTCGCCCCGCCCAGCCCGGCGATGCCCATGGTCCGCCGCAGCGGCCGGCCGTGCTCATCGCTTTGCTGCCATGTGTTCCGGCGGGCTTCGAGGAACCTGTCGGCGATCATGTCGACGGCGGTGTCCAGGTCAAGGTGCTGCCAGTCCTTGGCGTGGGGCGCCCGGTAGAGCACCCTCGTCTGCCGGCCGGGCGCGTTGACCAGCTGCTCGCTGGCGGATCCCTTGGGGCAGAGCCGGCCGCGGGAGATCGGCGAATCCGGGTCGCCCTCGATCTGGACGACCTTCTCGTCCTTGACGAAGACACGCTGGCCGCATCCCACCGCGCAGTACGGACACACGCTTTGCACCACGCGGTCCGCGGTGGACGTCCGGGGAGCGATTTCACGGGTCCGCCGCGAGGTCACGGCCTCGCCCCGCCCGAGTGAATCACTCGTGCGGAACTGCCGTACAACCGGCCACTCCAGGAAGCTGAACCGCGACATGCGCCCACCCTAACCCATCCAATTCAACGACAACAGGGGAAACGACGACGCCGGACGTTGGCGCGCACCCGATGAGGCGGCGGGGGCCGGCGGGCCCTACATCCACAGGACTCCGTCTTCCCGGAACTCCCGGACGCGGTGGGCCATCATCCTCCCCAGCAGTTCCGCGGGCACGGGCTGCGTGTAGGGCAGCTGCACCGACCCCTTGCCGGTCCGGAAGCCAGCCAATTCGTCGGCGAACGCCGCCCGGGTGCCGGGAGTGAAAACGATGTTCGCGTGCTGGCTGTACCCGGCGAAAACAAACATGATGGTGCCGTCGAGAGAGTACGCCGGCGAACCCCACTTCAAGGACTCTTCGGCTTCCGGAACCCGCCCGCGGCTCAGCGACCGCAGCTCTTCCAGCAGCGTGCGGGCGTCTGCGGGGAACGCCGCCAGGTACTCGTCCACGGTCTGAGGCTTGTCCATCTCTCGAAGCTACCCCGCCACAAACCAAACCGGGGCCGGTGTTTGCCGGTTTTGCACCTTTGGACCGGCCAGGTATTCCCTGCCGACAGCGCGCGGTCCATACTCGGACACGTACGGGGCATCGACGGGGCGGAGCCGCCCTGGCGCAGGCTCCGGCCGCAGATGCAGGCGCGAACATTGGAGTCTGGCATGGCTACTTCGAGCGGTTCCCAGTCCCTCCTCAGGCGCAAGCCGATCACTGAACTGGTGGAGGAGAGCGGAGAAAGCCACCTGTCCAAGAGCCTGGGCGTGTGGCAGCTGACCGCGATCGGCGTCGGCGGGATCATCGGCATCGGCATTTTCACGTTGGCCGGGCTGGTGGCCAACGGCGGCGCCGACGCGGCTCCGGTCGGGCCGGCGGTGCTCATTTCCTTCCTCATTGCGGGGTTGGCCAGTGCGGCGGCGGCCCTGTCGTATGCGGAATTCGCGGGCATGATCCCGTTTGCCGGCTCGGCCTACACCTATGGCTACGTGGCCCTGGGGGAAGTCATCGGCTGGTTTATCGGCTGGGACCTGCTGCTGGAATATACGGCCATCGTCGCCGTCGTCGCCATCGGCATCTCGGGCTATTTCAGCGCCTTTATGGAGGGCATCGGCGTCCAGGTCCCGGCGTGGATGGAGGGCACCGCCGACACGGTCGAGGGCGGCGTGGTCAACCTGCCGGCCATTGTGGTCTGCCTGCTGATCACCTGGATCCTCAGCCGCGGGACGCGCACCTTCGGCCGGTTCGAACTGATAGCGGTGGGGCTGAAGATCCTGTTGATCCTCTTCATCATCGGGCTGGGCTTCTTCTTCGTGAACCCGGGCAACTACAACCCGTTCATGCCCTCCGGATTCGGTCCGGTGCTGGCGGGAGCCGCCACCGTATTCTTCGCGGTCTTCGGGTATGACGCGATGAGCACGGCGGCGGAGGAATCCGTCGACGGCAAGAAGCACATGCCGAAGGCGATCCTGCTGTCGCTGGCCATCGCGATGACGCTCTATGTGCTGGCCACCCTGGTGCTGACCGGCATGCAGAACTACACGGACATCAGCCCCACCGCGGGGTTCGCGTCCGCCTTCGAGTCCGTCGGGCTGCCGGTCGTGGCCACGATCATTGCCGCCTTCGCCGTTGTTTCGATCCTGACCGTGATGCTCACCTTCCTGCTGGGCGTGACCAGAGTTTGGTTCTCGATGAGCCGCGACGGGCTGCTGCCGGGCTGGTTCGCGGCGACGGACCGGCACGGCACCCCGCAGCGGGTGACGTGGATCGCCGGCATCGCGTCAGCGCTGCTGGCCGGGGTGTTCCCCATCCGTGCCGTGGCCGACCTGACCAACATCGGCATTTTGGCCGCCTTCGTGGTGGTCTGCGTCGCCGTGATCGTGCTGCGGCGCACCCGGCCGGAGGTACCGCGGACCTTCCGGCTGCCGTGGATGCCGGTGGTCCCGGCCTTCGGCGTCTTGGCCTCGGGGTTCCTGATGCTGCAGCTCGACTGGGAAACCTGGGTGCGCTTCCTGATCTGGCTGATCATCGGCCTGGTCATCTACCTGCTGTACAGCCGCAAGCACTCACTCATGAATCCGAACAGCCCGCGCCATCGGGCCGTACCCTGATCGGTGGCCCGAGCACCTATGCAGGGCTCGAACGAGTGAACCCGCAGCTCTGCAGTGGAACCGCGGCTGTATCGTCACAAGCCGTCGACGAGCTAGTCGTTGAGCTCGGCGGTGGCGACTTCGTACTCTTCGACTTCGAGGATCTCCAGCGTTAGGGAGTTGCTTGCCTCGGAGCGAAGGCTGTTCGCCATCTCCGTACTTGCCGTCAGGTTTTCCTCCGTGTCGTATAGCGCGATGGATAAGGATTTGCCGTTCCCCTTCCCGTTCATGAAATAGAAGCCCCGGCAACCGGGGAGTTCCAGCACCCGCTTGACGAGGTCCTGCGGGAGTCCGCTGGAAGCGTCTTGGCTGCCTCGGTAAGTGCTGACTCGAGCGAACATGTTTCCTCCAATGGTTTATTAACTGGAGCCTCGCCTGCCGCTGCTTGTTACAGGCGCGATGTCGAGGATGGGCACAACCTCCGGCAAGCCACACCGCTGGTTCGGGCTCCTCCCACCAGTAGGCACCCCTCAGCGCCTGCGGACAATACCGGGACTCGACAATAATGCCTGCCCTTCGTCGGCGGTAGGTCTACTTGCAGTTGCAGAGTGGTCAACCGGGCGTAGTTCAACGGATGGTGTTTGGACCCAGGAGCAGTGCGTCGCCGACGCCGGCCCGCGCGCCGTCGTTCACGCCGGCCTACGGGAGCCGCCGGTCCCCAGGATGCTGCAGGCGCAGCCACTTGTAGCCGAACCCTTCGAGGGGCAGGGTGCAGGTGCCGTCCTCGGCGATTTTCACGTCCGCGTCACCCAGCAGGTCCAGCAGCAGCACGGCCCGGAGCTTTTCCGCCGGCCGGTCCTCCGTCGCCAGGTCCAGCGCGACGGTGACCGGATCGGGCGAGAGGTTATGCAGCAGGACCATGCTGGACTCCTCCCACGTGCAGCGGTGGGCCAGCACGGACTTCTCCGGCTGGTCGAGGATCTCGAAGTGCCCCCAGCCCAGCTCCGGGCACTCGCGGTAGCGCTTGATCAGCGTGGCCATGAAGTTCCACAGCGACTCCGGGTCCCGTTTGGCCTGGGCGGCGTTGACGAACTGCGGGCCGAAGCCGCCGTCCGCCAGCGGCGAGATCAGCTGTCCGGGCTCCGCGGTGGAAAAGCCCGCGTTCGGACCGTTCGTCCACTGCATGGGGGTGCGGACGGCCAGGCGGCCTTCCGCGTCCAGGTTCTCCCCCATGCCGATCTCCTCGCCGTAATACAGCACCGGGGTGCCGGGCAACGAAAACAGGAGCGAATACACCATCCTGATCCGGCGCGGGTCCCCGCCCAGCATCGGCGGCAGCCGGCGCTTGAGTCCGCGGCCGTAAAGCTGCATCTGTTCCTCGGGCCCGAAGGCCGCGAAGACCTCCTGGCGCTCCTCCTCGGTGAGCTTGTCCAGCGTCAGCTCGTCGTGGTTGCGCACGAAGGTAGCCCACTGGTTGTCCGGGTTGATGGCCGGCCTGCCCTGCAGGGCCTTCGCCAGCGGGCCCGCGTCCTGCCGGGCCAGGGAGAGATACATGTTCTGCATGGCGATGAAGTCGAACATCACGTTGAGTTCGTCCCCGTCGCTGCCGCCGAAGAAGGTCAGCTGGTCCTCGTACGGCAGGTTGACTTCGCCCAGCAGGATTCCACCGCCGCGGCGGCGGCTCAGGAAACGGCGAAGGTCCCGCAGGAATTCGTGCGGATCCGGCAGCCCGGACCCGTCCTGCCCGGTGGTTTCAAGGAAGAAGGGCACCGCGTCCACCCGAAAACCGTCAAGCCCCAGCTCCAGCCAGAAGCCCATGGCCTTGGCAATATGGTTCCTGACCTCGGGGTTGGTCACGTTCAGGTCCGGCTGATGCCTGTAGAAGCGGTGCAGATACCACTCCCCCGTGGGCTTGTCTTGGGTCCAGATGGACTGCTCCTGGTCCGGGAACACAACCTCCCGGGAGGTGTCCGGCGGCGGGTCGGACCGCCACACGTAGTAATCCCGGTACGGACTGTCCGTGGACTGGCGCGCGGACTGGAACCACGGATGCTGGTCGGAGGTGTGGTTGACCACCAGGTCCGCGATGACCCGCATGCCGCGGTCCCGGGCGGTGCGGAGGAACTCCACCAGGTCGCCGTGGTCCCCCAGCCGCCGGTCCACGCCGTAGAAGTCCGTGACGTCGTAGCCGTCGTCCCGCTCCGGCGTCGGATAGAAGGGCATCAGCCAGATGCAGGTGACGCCCAGTTCGGCCAGATAATCCACGCGCTGCGCCAGGCCGGCGAAGTCGCCCACGCCGTCGCCGTCGGAATCGAAGTACGTCTCCACGTCCAGGCAATAGACGACTGCCGTCTTCCACCACAGGTCGGAAGTGTCGGTAATCCTCACTGGCTTCTCCTCCGCTTTCCGTCCGGGCGGTCGAGTCCGTCAGCGCAGCTTCGGCAGGACCTCGCCGGCGAACGTCTCGATGAAGGGCCGCTGCTCTTGGCCCACGAAGTGCAGGTACAGCTCGTCGAAGCCCAGGTCCAGGTACTCCTGCAGCCACTCCACATGCCGGCCCGTGCTGGCCGATACGTTGACCGCCGTGCGCAGCTGGTCCTCGCCGACGTGCTCGCTCACGGCGTCGAAGTGGCTGGCCGTGGCCAGGTCCGCGGCCACGTGCGGGGCGAACGTGTTGGAGCGCCACTGGTCCATGGCGATGTCGACGGCGGCCTCCTCCGACGGTGCCCAGGACAGGTGCACCTGCAGCGCGGCCTTCCCGCGTCCGCCATTGTCCCGGTAACCGGCGAGGACCTTCCTGAGCTGCTCCGGCGCCTGGTTGACGGTGATCAGCCCGTCCGCCCAGCGCGCGGCGCGGCGGGCGGTCTCCACGCTGATGGCGGGGGCGATCAGCTCGGGCTTGGGCTCGGGTACCTCCCAAATCCGGGCGTGCTCCACGGTGACCAGTCCGCGGTGGGTGACCTCCTCGCCGTCGTGCAGGCGGCGGATCACCTCCACGGACTCCTCCAGCCGCTGCTGGCGCACGTCCTTGGAGGGCCAGGCGTCGCCCGTGATGTGCTCGTTGGAGTTCTCGCCGCTGCCCGGCGCCATCCAGAACCGCCCCGGAAACATGACGGCCAGGGTGGCCGAGGCGTGCGCGATGATGGCCGGATGGTAGCGCTGGCCGGGGGCGGTGACGACGCCGAACCGCAGCGCTGTGGTTGCCAGCGCCGCACCGAGCCAGGACCAAGCGAAGCCGGAATGCCCCTGCCGCACGGACCACGGCTCGATGTGGTCCGAACACATGGCCGCGTCAAAACCCGCTTCTTCTGCCAGTTTCACGTCCTGCAGCAGCTGGGCGGGCGAGATCTGTTCGTGGGATGCATGGAATCCGATGACAGGCACCACTCCATCCTTTCCGTGCCGTCGCGGGTTGTCGAGGCACGTATCGCAGGTACGCGATGCCGTTGTCGAAGATTCTGTGTTCGGCAAGGCTGAGGTCGAGGTGCACGTCGTCGGGCAGGGCGTGCAGGCCGCCGCCCACCATCTTCGGCACCACGAAGAACCGGAAGTCGTCAACCATGCCCGCACGGATCGCGTCTGCCGCAACCGTGGGCCCGAAGATCTGGACCACACCGTGCGCGCGCTCCACGATCCGCTGCAGCTCTCCCAAGCTCAGGCGCGGCACGATGCGCGCCCGGTCCGAGGTGAGCTCTTCGGCCGTCATGGTCGACGACACCACGACCTTGTCCAGGTCCCGCCAGCGCCGGGCGAACTCCCGTTCGGCCGCAGGACGGTCCTCGCCGTCCGGATAGGTGTCCCAGTACCCCATCAACGCATAGGTTTTCCGCCCGAGCACCTCGGTCGATATCCCGGCCATGCGCTCGAGGTGCACAGCAAACACGGCATCACTCGGGCCCGTCCACTGGAAGTCGCCGTCGGCATCGGCGACGTAGCCGTCGATGGACGTTGTTGCCACATAGGCGAGGGTTCCCATGATCGTTCCGCCCCTTCACGGTGCTTACTTGGGCCGGCAGCGACACCGGCACACGTCAGTTCTTCTTCAGTTCCTCGGCGAGCATCACGATGATGCCGCTAGGACCGCGGACGTAGGTGAGCCGGTAGACGTCCTCGTAGGTCGCCACGCCGCGAAGCGGACGGCAGCCGTGTTTCGCGGCTATTTCGAGGGCCTTGTCCAAATCATCCACGGAGAAAGCGACCCGGTGCATGCCGATCTCGTTGGGGCGGGTGGGCGTCGACTCGATCGCTTGGGGGTGGAGGTATTCGAAGAGCTCGAGCCGGCCGTGACCGTCCGGGGTCTGGAGCATCGCGATGTTGGCATGGTTGCCATCAAGCCCGACGGCGGTGTCGGTCCAGTCACCGCTGACCGTGTCGCGGCCGAGGACCGTCAGGCCGAGGTCGGTGAAAAAGGCGATCGCTGCTTCGAGGTCGCGGACGGCGATACCGACGTTCTCCAGTTTGATGGCCATGCGCGACATGCTAGCGAGCCGCGGGGACAAAAAAGAAGCCCCTGCCAGATTGCGCTGCGTCGGAGTTGCGGCACAATAAACCGTGTGGACGACCTGCATGTGCCCCCGGGACCCGGCGCGCCCCGCGGCCTCCGGGTGCCGGCGGGGGAACTGGTCGAGCAGTTCTCCCGAGCCTCGGGCCCTGGCGGCCAGAGCGTCAACACCGCCGACTCTCGTGTGCAACTCAGTCTCGATCTGGGCACCACAACGGCGCTCAGCGAGATCCAACGCGAACGCGCCGTCGCCAGGCTTTCCGAGAGAATGTCGGGCACCGTGCTCACCATCAGCGCCTCAGAGCACCGCTCCCAGCGGCGCAACAGGGCTGCGGCGCGGCAACGCCTCGTAGCACTCCTGCGGGACGCGGTGACTCCGCCTGTCGCCCGGCGGGCAACCCGCCCCACGGCTGGCTCGCGGCGCCGCCGGCTCGATGCAAAACGGCTGCGCTCCGAGACCAAGCGCAACCGCCAGCGCCCAGACTCCGAATGACCTGACTGTTTGCGCCGATCGCCGGGCTCCACTGTTGAGGATTGCACGGAACTTCAGAGCGACCCGGCAGCGCTTGACACGGGTCCGGCAGCGGAGAAAAGTGGCGGCCATACCGCCCGCTCCCCCTTTAGCCGCCCCCGTTGGCAGTCCCGGGGAGCCGGGTTTGGCCGCTTGATCATCGAATGGGGTGGGCATGGGTAGCGATCCTTCGGGAGCCGAACCGGCGCCATCTCCCCGCGGAGGGCATGCGGGACGCCTGATCGCCCGGCGCCCGGTAACGGCCTTTGTGGTCATTGCGATCGGGCTGACGTGGGCTGCGCAGGTGCTATCGATCGTTGTGCTGGGCAATGTTTTGCCCGGGCTCCTGGCAGAGCTGCTGATCCTGCTGGGTACTGCGGCCCTGGTTACCGCAGCCTCGGGCGGCAGGAAGGCCGTCCGGGGCCTTTTTCGGCAGGCTGTCCGCTGGCGGGTGGGCGTCGGCTGGTATATCGCCGCCCTGCTCGCCATACCCGTGCTGACCCTGTTGATCGCCGCGGCAACCGGGTCATTTCAGCCACCGGAAGCCGGATGGGCCGCTGAAACGGGCAACTATTTCCTCAATACCATCCTCGTCGGGGCTGTTCTGGCGAATATCTGGGAGGAACTGGCGTGGACCGCCGTGGTACAGCACCGGCTGATGGAGCGGTGGGGACTGATCTCCGGCTCGCTGCTGACAGCCTTACCCTTTGCCCTGATCCACCTCCCCCTCGCCTTTGCGGACAAAGGCTTCACCGCGACGCCGGTCCGGGAGGTGCTTTTCTACTGGGCGGTCCTGTTCCTCTTCGCCCCGGTTTTCAGGCTCCTGGCGGGCATGGTCTATCTGGGCACGGGCGGAAGCATCCTCATCGTCGGACTCCTTCACGGGTCCTTCAACGCCTCCGGTGCGGATAAGCTCCACGCGTTCGAGGGAGAGTGGCAGCAGATCGCCGCCGCAGCAATGCTGACCATCGTGCTGGCGCTCTACCAACAGAGCGGGGCACGCGCTAAGGGCCGCCGAACAGGATCCCGACCGAATCGTTACGAAGCAACCCCGGACGACACCTGATCTGGATTGGTGCAGCGGCGGCGGAATCCCGGTATCCCATCGATTGAACTCCGGCGTTGAAGGACGGAACGCTCGTCCCCTTTGCACGGCCGGGCGGTTGACCGCACCATGACCGGGATGCGAAGTCCTCATGGCCCTGCCACTGAGACAAACCGCCGCAACGTCCGTCAGTGCCCGGTGAACGTTCGCCTTTCGGGTATCGACGTGTCACCCGCCGGGTGGGGTCGCTCGTAAACTCGTCTCGTGAATGAATCATTGGTGCACTACGTGTCATGCGGCATGCTGATACGTGCAGGCCGAGTCTTTCTTGTGCATCGATCACCGTCGAAGGGACGGTACGCCAATGTCTGGGACTTTCCGGGAGGCCATCTCGAACCAGGCGAGAATAGTCGTCAAGCGCTTGTGCGTGAGCTTCGAGAAGAGTTGGGCGTAGACATCACTCTGCCTGCTGGGAATCCGCTACTGACCCGCCAAAATGCTGAGATGTTCCAGGAGATATGGCTGATTGAAGCGTGGGAAGGTGAGATCATCAATGCTGCGCCCGATGAACATGACGCCTTCGGATGGTTCAGTTTGGACGAGGCAATGTTCTTGGACCTTGCTGACGACGGGTACCCGGCCCTCTTCCATCAGGTGCTGACCTGATGGTGGCCCGCAACCATACTGCTGCCTAATGCGGACCTGGGCGCAGGCGTGGTTGTCTCGCGCCTTGATGAAGTGGCGGAGGCTTGGCAGTCAATAATGCTGCGCGGGTCATCGCATCACGTCGTCGAGCAGGGGCAGCCCGAACGCGCGGGTCGAGTCCCTTAGGCGCGGGAGCCACCGAAGTTCTCGGGCAGCCTGGCTGCCAGCTTCCACGCGGCGGGCATGGCTGCAGCAGCGAGCAGGGCCTTCACGATGCCGCCGATGATGAACGGGTACAGGCCCCACTCGAGCGTCTGCTGCAGATCGGCGCCCAGCGAGATGGACAGCCAGGCCATGCCGAAGACAAAGGTGATCACGGTGCCGGCGAGGAAGGAGACCGTGGCGCCCAGGAACTTCTTGTCCCAGTTGCGCTTGGCCAGCCATCCGGTCAGGCCCGCGGCCGCAACGAAACCCACCAGGTAACCGCCGGTAGGGCCGACGGCAACCGACAGGCCGGACGAGGCATCGGAGAACACCGGCATGCCGGCGACACCGGCCATCCAGTACAGGGCCATCGACAGCATCCCGCGGACCGGGCCCAAGGTGCTGCCAACCAGCAGCACGGCCAGGGTCTGCCCGGTGATCGGGACCGGCCACAGCGGCACGGCCAGTTGAGCCATCACAGAGGTCAGGCCGGCACCGCCGACCACCAGCGCGGTGTTGGCCAGGGCGGTGCTGGGTACCAAGGCGTCGGCCAGGACGCCTTGGCGCACGACTGCTGTGGCTGTGCTCATGGTTGCTCCTTGTGTTTTGCGGAAATCTCAAGACCCGCGGGCACTTCCCCGTGGACCGCAGCGGTGCATCCGCTTGAACTGGCGGTATCCCACGTCTGACACTAGCCTGCTCGACGATTGTTGACAATAAAATAATGTGACCCGCATCATGGGACGCATGGCCTCCCTTAGCCCTCTTTTGAAGCAGGCTACCCCACTGGTTGTGGATCACGCCCTAGGCAGTTGGATCCACGCGACTGATGGAAAGTCGTACCTTGATTTCACTACCGGCATTGGGGTGACGAGCACGGGTCATTGCCACCCGCGGGTAGTGGAGGCTGCCCGCGATCAGGTGGGCAAGATCATTCACGCGCAGTACACCACGGTGATGCACAAGCCGTTGCTGGCGTTGACGGAGAAGCTTGGTGACGTACTGCCCGAAGGTTTGGACTCGGTGTTCTACGCCAATTCCGGGTCGGAGGCCGTGGAGGCTGCGATTCGTTTGGCCAGAATGGCCACGGGCCGGCCAAACATCGTAGTGTTTCAGGGTGGTTTCCATGGTCGGACGGTTGCGGCGGCGTCGCTGACCACTGCCGGAACGAAGTTCTCCGCAGGGTTTTCCCCGCTGATGTCCGGAGTGCACATGTCCGCCTTCCCCTATGCCTATCGGTACCGCTGGGATGACGTGGCAGCAGTGGAATTCGCCCTGAAGGAACTGGACTACCTGCTCCAGACCCGCACCGCTCCAGACGATACTGCAGCATTCCTGATCGAACCGGCGCTCGGCGAGGGTGGGTACCTGCCCACCCCGGCGGCGTTCCAAGATGGACTGCGCGAACGGGCCGACCGGCACGGAATCCAGTTGATCTTCGACGAAGTCCAGACAGGCGTGGGCCGGATGGGCAAGTTCTGGGGACACCAGTATTCCACCGCCACCCCCGACATCCTCATCACCGCCAAGGGCATCGCGTCAGGTTTTCCGATTTCCGCAATCGCCGCCTCCACCGAACTGATGTCCAAGGGCTGGCCCGGGTCCCAGGGCGGAACCTACGGCGGGAATGCGGTCTCGGCCGCCGCTGGCGTCGCCACCCTCGACGTCATCCGTGACGAAGGGCTGGTGGAGAACGCGCGGATCCGCGGCGAGCAGCTCCAGACCGGACTCAAAGAAATCCAGGACCGCTTCCCCGTCATAGGCGATGTCCGCGGCAAGGGCCTGATGCAAGGCATTGAATTCACCGCCGAAGACGGCGCCCCCGACGCCGCCACCGCAGCAGCGGTCCAGCAAGCCACCACCAACCACGGCCTGCTCACTCTCACCTGCGGCCCCGCAGGTAATGTCGTTCGCCTCATCCCCGCCCTCATCGTCTCCGCCGAAGAAATCACCACCGGCCTCGAACGCTTCGAAAACGCCGTAGCCACCGTCACTGCGGCCGTTTCCGCGAAAGGCTGAGCCCACCAATGACGGATGCCGTTCGCTCCCCCGCAGGTCCAGCAACCGGCCCCCGTCGAACAGGCGCACCGGATGCCGGCCTCCCCGCCGTCCTTGCACGCCTCGCATCGGCGGGCGTGGCTTCCGACAGCTCTCCACGCCGCCTCGCGGAATACTCCTATGACGCTTCCAATTACCGGGTAGCCCCGGTTGCCGTGGTGTTCCCCCGGACGGTTGAGGACGTGCTCGCGGTGGTTGCTGCATGCAGGGAAACGGCAACCCCGCTGATTGGGCGCGGCGGCGGGACGTCCATGGCGGGCAACGCCATGGGTCCAGGCGTGATACTTGACTTCTCCCGGCACATGAACGTGGTCCACGAGATTGACGAGGTGACGGGCACCGTGAGCGTCGACCCCGGCGTGGTGCTCGCCGTCCTCTCCCGCGAGGTTGAGAAGGCCACCGGTCACCGCTTCCCCTTCGCGCCGGACCCGTCGTCCAAGAACCGTGCCACCGTGGGCGGCTCGCTTGGCAATGATGCATGCGGCAACCACTCCGTTCGGTACGGCCGGATCTCCGACCACGTAGTGGAGATCGACGTCGTCACTTCCGACGGCGCCCGCCTTACGGCCACGGCTACCGGGCTGCGTGCCACAGATCCTGCCGACCATGACTCGGCGGCCCGTGCGGATGCACTGACCGCCTCCTTCAAAGACTTGGCCCACCGTCACTTGTCCGAGTTCCGCCTGGAACTCGAACGGATCCAGCGTCAAGTCTCCGGTTACCATCTGGCCCACCTTCTTCCGGAAAACGGGTTTAACATCGCCCGCGCCCTCGCGGGTTCCGAGGGGACCTGCGCCATCATTGTCGGCGCCCGGATGAAGCTCGTGCCTAAGCCTGCCAGCGCCCTGCTGGTGTGCCTGGGTTATGCGGACATAGTCGACGCGGCACGGGACATCATGACCATCTTGGAGTTCTCCCCGGCTGCCGTCGAAGGTATCGATGAGGCGATCGTGGACACTATGCGCTTCCGCCGCGGCAACGGCTCGGTAACGGGCCTGCCCGAAGGCAAAGCCTGGCTGTACGTGGACCTCGACGGCGGGAATCCGCACCAGGTCCGGGCAGAAGCTGATCGGCTGCTCGTCAGGCTCAGGGAAAACGGCCGCTTGGTGGACGGGCACACAGTACCGGACCTGCAGGAGCGAGCCGCCCTTTGGCGTGTCCGCGAGGACGGCGCCGGGCTTTCAGCGCGCCTCTCCACCGGCGGAGAATCCTGGCCCGGATGGGAGGATTCCGCAGTTGCCCCGGAGAACCTTGCGGATTACCTTTCTGACTTCCGCGACCTTCTGGGCCGCTACGACCTGACGGGCGTGATGTACGGACATTTCGGTGCCGGCTGCATGCACATCCGGATCACCTATGACCTGCGCACCCAAGCCGGCCGCGGCGTCTTCCGCAACTTCACACAAGAAGCTGCCCAACTGGTGGTCCGCCATGGCGGTTCGCTCTCCGGCGAACACGGCGACGGCAGGGCACGCTCGGAACTGCTGCCTTTGATGTATTCCCCGCGCATGCTGGCGGCGTTCGCCACGTACCGGCGCACCTGGGACCCGGCAAAAATTCTCAATCCCGGATCCCTCACCGAGCCTGACCCCATTGACGCTAACCTGGCGCTCCAAGGCATTCCGGAGCGGCAGTGGCGCACCAGCTACGACCTGCGTCCAATCCGAGCCGGTGGCGGAGCGAGCGCCGAAACCGATACGCCCGAGACCTCCACCGGCAGCGGCACGGAGCCGTGGGTTCACGCGCTGCAAAGCTGCATTGGCGTGGGACGCTGCCGTACGGACGCGGGCGGCGTGATGTGCCCCAGCTACCGCGCCACGAGGGACGAAAAGGACTCCACCCGGGGCCGGTCCCGAGTGCTCCAGGACATGGTCCGCGGAGCCCGAACCGTCGAGGATGGCTGGAAGTCCGAAGAGGTCCGCGAGGTGCTTGACCTATGTTTGTCCTGCAAGGCGTGCTCCAGCGACTGCCCCACGGGCGTCGACATGGCCACCTACAAGTCCGAATTCTTCTCGCACTACTACAAGGGCAGACTCCGCCCCGTGTCCCACTTCTCCCTGGGCTGGCTACCCCGCTGGCTCAAAATCGCGGGCCGGTCCGCGCCTCTGGTCAATGCCTTGATGTCCACCCCGTTGGCCAAGGGCGCCTCCGCCCTTGGCGGGCTTACCACCCGGCGGGCAATGCCACGTTTCGCCGGAGCCGGCGAGTGGCGTCGAGAAGTAGCGGCTGCCGGCATCGGTCCCGTGACCAACTGCAACGGCGGCAGTGCTCAGGATGCCGGTGGTGTGGTGCTTTTTGTGGACACTTTTACCCGTGGCTTCCGACCGGAGGTGGCGGGTTCCGCTGCTCGCGTCCTGGCCGGCTCAGGCTCCGTGGAATACTCGGCCGAGGCTTGCTGCGGCCTGACCTGGATCTCTACCGGCCAGCTGGGCACCGCAAAAAAGGTGCTGGCCAAGGCAGCGGCGGCATTGGATGACGGTACCAATCGGGCCATCGTGGTGGTGGAACCCAGCTGCGCGGCGGCGCTGCGCAAGGACTTGCCCGAGCTGGTCCACACAGAACAGGCCCGCCGGGTTGCGGCCCGGGTACGAAGCTTCGCGACGCACATCGACGAGCTCTCCAGCGCCGGATGGAAACCAGCGCCGGCCCGCCCCCTTCCGGAACAAGTGGTGCTTCAGACGCACTGCCACGAATACTCCGTCTTCGGAGCCGGTGTCCAGCGTGCGGCAATCAGAGCTGCGGGCGTCAACAGTGTGGTGGATGCCACCGGCTGCTGCGGCGTGGCCGGAAACTTCGGCTTCGAGAAGGAACACTATGACGTCAGCATGCTGGTGGCTGAGCACGCGCTGGCCCCGGCCCTGCGTCAGACCGATACCTCTTCGGTGATCCTTACGGACGGATTCTCCTGCGCCATGCAGGTGAAGCAGATTGATGACTTTAGGCCGGGTCGTCACCTGGCCCAGCTACTGGACCCCGGCGCATGAGCGGCTTTGGATTGCCACCGTAACGCCGGCCTTCCCCTCCCAACCCAGAAAGGATCACCCATGAGCACGCAGTCAGCCGCCTCCCGAACTTCGCAAAAGGCGCTCGACGCCGTCGCAAAGGTCAGCACGAACCTCTACATTGACGGAGAGTGGACCGAAGCATTTTCCGGTGCCCGGTTCGATGTCATCAATCCCGCCACCGAGGAAGTCATCGCCAGCGTGGCCGACGGGGGACCCGAAGACGCACGCCGTGCGATCGAAACCGCCGGCAGGGCCCAAAAACAGTGGGCCAAAACCCCGCCCCGCGAGCGCAGCGAAATCCTGCGTCGCGCCTTCGACCTGATCATGGCCCGCCAAGACGAACTGGCTTTGATCATGACGACGGAGATGGGCAAGCCCTTTGCCGAGTCCAAAGGCGAGGTGGCGTACGCCGCCGAGTTCTTCCGCTGGTTTTCGGAGGAAGCCGTCCGCATTAACGGAGATCTGACCACCAGCGGCGACGGCAAGAACCGCATCCTCGTCTCGAAGGAACCCGTTGGGCCCTGCGTCCTGGTGACGCCCTGGAACTTTCCGCTGGCCATGGGCACCCGGAAGATTGGCCCTGCCATAGCGGCCGGCTGCACCATGGTCTTTAAACCTGCCAACCTCACTCCCCTGTCTTCGCTGGCACTGGCGGACGTCCTGGAAGAGGCCGGCCTGCCCAAGGGTGTTCTGAACGTGGTCACGACCACCAAAGCCGCCGACGTGGTCACGCCATGGATGGAAAGCGGCATTGCCCGCAAGGTTAGCTTCACAGGTTCTACGGGCGTGGGCATCCGCTTGCTGGAGCAGGCGGCCAAAAACGTCATGCGTTCTTCTATGGAACTGGGCGGGAACGCCCCTCTCATCGTCTTTGAGGACGCGGACTTGGACCGCGCCGTTGAGGGCGCTTTCGCCGCGAAGATGCGGAACATGGGCGAAGCCTGCACGGCCGCCAACCGGATTTTCGTCCAGCGCACCGTCGCCGCTGAGTTCTCCGTCCGCCTCGCGCAGCGGCTGAGCGCCCTCAAGGTCGGCGACGGCGCAGTGAGCGGCACGGACGTCGGCCCCCTCGTGGAGGAAAAGGCGCTGAACAAGGTGCAGGAGCTCGTAGATGACGCCGTTTCCAAGGGCGCCAGTGTGGTTTGCGGCGGCTCCCGCCCGGCGGGCAGCGGCTACTTCTACTCCCCAACGGTGCTTTCCGACGTCAGCCCGGACGCCGCACTGATGAGCGAAGAAATTTTCGGCCCGGTGGCGCCCGTCATCCCCTTCGACACCGAAGACGAAGTGGTGCGGTTGGCGAACGATACCCCTTGGGGCCTTGCGAGCTTTGTGTTCACCCAGGACCTGGACCGTGCGTTCCGCGTCGGTGAGGATCTGGAGTCGGGCATGGTCGGCCTCAACACAGGGATCGTTTCCAACCCGGCGGCGCCGTTCGGTGGCATCAAGGCCTCCGGTCTGGGCCGCGAAGGCGGACGCGTGGGCTTGGATGAATTCTTGGAGATCAAGTACATGGCCATTCCGCGGGTCTAGCGATCGTCGCAGACGACACGGTCGGGGATTGGCGGCCCTGACAGGGACCGTCAGGAAGTCCGAGGATAACTACGGGATCAGCCGTGTCAGTGCGTCCTCCATGTGCTCGGCCATAAGCTTTTCAGCGAGGTCTGAATCTCCCTTGGAGATGGCTTCCGCGATGCCTTTATGCTCGGCAATGCGTTTGTCAGCAGTGGCGTACGTGCTTTTCAGGGCATTGAGGCACATTCGCGTCTCAGTCAGGAGCGTGTCATGCATCTTCTTCAGCCGTGGGCTGCCGGCGAGCTCAACCAAGAGGGCATGGAAGCTCATGTCCGCTTCAGTCATGGCTTCGCCGTTGGGGCTTTCCGCCGCTTCCTCCATGGCATGTACGGCTTTCATTAGCTGGGCCGCGTTGCCCTCCGAGTTGGTGCTGGCCACGCGCCGGATGGCGGCTGCTTCAACCGCGGTTCGGGCCAGGTACACATCCCGGAAGTCGTCCTCGTCCATGTTGACGACGAAGAGGCCCCTGTTCCGATAACTGATGAGCAGCCCTTCCTGGGTGAGGCGCTGCATGGCCTCCCGTAGGGGCCCGCGGCTGACTCCCAGTTCTTTGGCAAGCTCGGCTTCACCGAGTTGGATGCCGGGAGCGAAATCACCTCGGGCGATTGCATCACGGATCCGGCGGGCAATAATGGCAGGCGTAGATTCCTGCACTATCGGGTCCAGCACTCCCCTTTTCATCCTGTTTCCATCCTTGCTGCAATGTGAGCTTGGCCAACGATTTCTGGTTGAACTCAGTAACGTTCGCTGCCTGTCTTATGTCTTTGTTGACAATTCTATAGTTTACTCCACAGGCGGCTGCCCAAAAGCTGTGCCGGGGTTTCTACTCCTGGCACGATGCGCCTCGATTTAAGCAATCCCGGAACAACGTCCGGAAGGAAGTCGCTGCCCACCGGCTGATAATGGCCCGGGCATCAAAAGGACCGGCTACGGCGAGCCAGGACGTCCCGCCCGCGCCGCAGCTGACGCCTCAGAGTGTGCCCCGTCTACAGCTACTTTCGCTGACTGTGAGTTTCGGGTGTCATCGATACGCCAGCAGGTGGCTCTGCCAAAACGGGAAGGTCCAATACGGACACTCTTCCCGGGAACCATGCAGCGCCTCCGTGGCCACGATGCTGCGTCGGCAGGTCCCGGCAACCCATCAACGGCTCACCGGCAAGGGTGCACAAACCACATGCTTGCCGTGCAGCCGCGGGGCTATCTCCCAGGGCGCCCGCCCCCATCCGGCGTGGCGAATGGGCTCTGATCCGGACCATGCCGCCGTCCTACTGTTCCTGAAAAGCAGTGCACGGAAAGCGTGCAAAAAGTGTTGATGTGGTCCACCTCACGAGCTATGCTGGCAACACCGCTGCAGATTGTGTACAAAAGGCAATCGACCAGCCCTAGCCTCACAAGCCCGTAGAGCTTCGTGAACTTGGGATGGGCATCGGCATCTGCGGTGCGGCTTCAGCAACGCCGAGCTGGGAGAGACACATGAAGCTGAACAAGAAAGCAAATACCTTCGGAGCGCTTGCGCTGGCAGCGACCTTGTCGGTGACCGGGTGTGGGGCAATGGGTGGTTCAGGAAACGGTCAGACCGGCGAGGCCACTGACGCCGGATCGTCAGAGGATTGGACTGCGCCGGCCATACACACGACCCTCGACGGTCAGACTACGGAATCGGAGTACACTCCAATCGCACAAGACCAAGTTTCAGAGCAATGGAAGCTTTGCGTCCTGTTCCCGCATATGAAGGACTCATACTGGGCTGCAACGAACTACGGAACGCTGATCGAGGCGCAGCGGGACAACCTCGAGTACAGCATGTTCGAAGCCGGAGGTTACACCAACCTCGACCGGCAGTTGAGCCAAATGCAGGACTGTATTAACGGCGGTTATGACGCCATTATTCTCGGCGCCATCAACGCCACTGGTGTCTGCCCTCAGGTTGCCGCCGCCCTGGAGAAGAAGATTCCAGTCGTGGATTTCATCAATGGAACCGATTGCCCGGAGTCCGAGGATAATCCGCTCTTTTCACATGCACTTGTGAGCTTCCATGATCTTGCGGTGACGACAGCCGAATACATCATCGAGGACACCGCGGGGGCGCCCGCAAAGGTTGGCTTCTTCCCCGGCCCCGAGGGCGCCGGATGGTCGGACGCCGCGGTCAAGGGTTTCAGGGACACGATCGAAGGAACCAATGTGGAGATCGCGGAGATGCGCCGCGCTGATCCCGGCTTGGAAATCCAGCAGAGCTTGATCGAGGACACGCTGAAAATCCACCCGGATATCACGCACATTGTGGGAGTGGACATTGCGGCTGAAGCGGGGGTGATTGCAGTCCGCAACGCCAACAAGACCGGAGAGATCGATGTCTATGCATTCGACATCATCCCGCCTGTTTACGACGCGATTGTTGCTGGCGACGCCGTAGGTTCCCCGACGGATTTCACAACGATTCAGGGGCGCATGGCGGTTGATCAAGCAGTCCGCATGCTTGAAGGCGAAGAGCTGCAGGCGCCCACCTCCGGACCGGTGCCCATGATGGTCACCGAGGAGAATGCCGCCGACGTACCTTATACCGAGATGTTCGCCCCGCGGGATTTCAAGACGGTGACGAGCTGGACGCCGGAGGGCTGATGCGGCGACGAAGCTAAGCTGCAGTGCCCTCGGCGGAATCGGCATGGGAAGGAAGTGAGGCAGGTTTGGAGCAGGAACCGGTCGTTTCGCTCAGGGACATCGTTAAAACGTTCGGAGCCGTAAAGGCGCTTGGCGGCATGTCCCTCGACCTCTACCCCGGCGAAGTCCACATCCTGCTGGGCGAGAACGGTGCGGGGAAATCGACTCTGGTCAGCATTCTCCTCGGCAACTACCAGCCCGACAGTGGGACGATCACGGTTCGGGGTTCCGAAGTTCTCCACCATTCGCCGGCCCATGCCCGCAAGCTCGGCATCAACGTAGTCCTGCAGGATTTCAGCCTGGCCCCAACCCTGTCGGTGACCGAGAATCTGTTCCTTGGCCGCGAGCTGAAAAAATTTGGCCTCGTCGACAACGGGAAAATGAAGGCCATCGCCCGGGACAAAATCGGACAGCTCGGGGGCGAGATAGATCCGGAGGCAGAGTGTGGTTCGCTGCCCAGGGCCGAGCAGCAGCTAGTTGAGATCACGAAAGGGCTCCTGGGCACTCCGGGTATCCTCCTTCTCGACGAGCCCACTGCTGCGATTAGCGAGCGGGAAGCCGACAGGCTGTTCAAGATCATTGACCGGCTCCGGGACGAGGGCTGGGCGCTTCTCTATATCACCCACCGGATGGAGGAAGTCCGGCGCCTCGGCGACCGGGTGACGGTCATGCGGGACGGCCGGTTCATTTCGACTAATACTCTCGACGAGCTTTCCGAGGAGAGGCTGATAAATGACATGGTCGGCCGTGAACTGGCAGCTGTTTACCCGGACAAGGCGGAAACCAACGGCCCACCGCTGCTCGAGGTCGAAGACCTGTCTACCGCCGACGGCAAGGTCACCCAGGCATCCCTGCGCGTCTGCCAGGGTGAAATTGTCGCAGTGGCCGGCCTCGTCGGCTCCGGGAAAAGCGAACTCGCCAAGGCCATCCTCGGCCTCCTGCCCCTTTCAAGCGGGCACGTATTGGTAGGAGGAAAAAAATATACGCGACCGAATCCACGAGACATGATCCAGTCGGGGATCGGTTTCATGCCCGAGGACCGCAGGCGGGAAGCTCTCGCGCTCGATCTCAGCGTCCAGGAGAACATCGCACTTGAAGTTAACCGGGCGAAGAAATACAACACTCTTGGCTTGATTTATGGATCGAAAATCCGCGCCCTAGCCCAGGCTTTGGCCAAGAGGCTCGACATCCGGCCCCGGTCCGTCACAGCAGAGGTTCGGGCCCTGTCCGGCGGCAATCAACAAAAGGTCGTTCTGGCCCGTGCCCTGACCCGCGACCGCAGCGTTTTCGTAGTCGCCGAACCTACGTCCGGGGTGGATGTGGGTGCCCGCCAGGAGATCTACGCCAACCTGCGCAAACTGTGCCGCGATGGCGCCGGCGTCCTGATGGTCTCTTCTGATCTGGAGGAGGTCGTAGGACTCGCCGACCGGGTCTATGTCATGAACGGCGGGCGGGTGCAGGTCGAGCTCGTTGGGAACCAGATCACGAACGAAGCCGTTGTTGCTGGTGCCTTCGGGCATGCAGCAGGCGCGGCAGCATAGGACTGTCATGTCAACAACCGAAGTCAAGAGCTCTGCGGCCCCCGCGGGCGCGCCAAAGAAAGAAAACCGCCAGTACTGGCTCAGGTTCTTCAGCACCGTCGGCCCGCTGCCGCCCTTGCTGCTCGTAATGGTGGTCGTCTTTGCCCTGGCAAACGACCGTTTTCTGCAGCCCGATAATCTACTCTCTGTATCCCAGCAATCCGTGGCACTGCTGCTGATTTCTCTGGGACAGATGTTGGTACTGGTCACCGGTGGATTTGATTTGTCAGTGGGAGCAACCGTTGCCCTGTCGTCGGTTGTTTCCGCCACAATGATGAAGCTGGTTTTCGGCGGCGTACCTGAATTTGCAGGTCAGTCCATGATTATGGGTTTCGTCGTCTGCATCGCAGTCGGACTGGTCGTCGGGATGGCCAACGGTCTCGGAGTGGCCTTCCTGAAGGTCAACCCGTTCATCGTGACACTTGCTACCGCCACCATCGTCGGGGGCATCACCATGGTCTTCAGCGGCGGTGCAACGGTTTCCGGGCTGCCGCGAGAGTACATCGTCGGCCTGGGATCCGGGTTCACCTTCGGCATTCCAAACCTGGTACTCCTCGCCCTTCCGGTCCTGATCCTTGTCTTCGTCGTACTGAAATGGACAACATTCGGCCGCCACCTGTACGCAATAGGCGGCAATGCCCTGGCCGCGAAGACCGCGGGGATCCAAGTGCGGCGAAATCTGATCACCACCTACATAATCTGCGCTGTTCTGGCCTCCCTCGCCGCCTATCTCCTGACCGCCCGCAGCGGTTCGGGGCAACCGACCTTCGGGGGCGCCTTTGCCCTACAATCCATCACCGCGGCCGTCATCGGAGGGGCGTCGCTCCAGGGCGGCAGAGGCGGCGTTGGAGGTACGGTCCTGGGCGTCATTTTCATCATGCTGCTCGGTAACGGTATGAACTTCATGCGGCTTGATACCAACATGCAAGCCATCGCCTTGGGTGCGGCGCTTATTCTCGCGGTCGTGGCTGACCGTTTCCGGGCCTCGGCGAAGGCCCGCCTCATCGCTAAAGGAGTCACGTCGTGACGGAGCCGGTCTTCGAATCGCTGATGGTCACCAACCGGGGCGAGATCGCCCGCCGCATCATCCGCACAGCCAATGCCTTAGGAATCCGGACCATCGCCGTCTGCTCGGATGTGGACACAGAGCTTCCCTTTGTGAAGGAAGCCTCGGAATTTGTCGCCCTGGGTCCGGCGAATCCTGCCGAATCTTACCTGAACGTCGACAAGCTGATGGACGCAGCCCGAACTGTCCGGGCTGCGGCCATCCACCCGGGCTACGGATTTCTCGCCGAAAATTCCGGCTTCGCCCGGCGGGTTATCGAAAGCGGCATCACGTGGGTGGGGCCTTCGCCCGACTCGATGGACATGGTGGCGGATAAGATCAACGCCCGCAACCTGATGCAGTCCGCCGGCGTGCCGGTGGCGACTGGGTCAGCCGAACCGGTAAGCGACCCCGCAGAGGCCGTAAGAATCGCCAATGCTGTCGGCTACCCCGTCATCGTCAAACCATCCGGAGGCGGAGGCGGCATCGGAATGATAGTTGCCGACAATGACGAAGACCTGAGGGCAGCTTTTGATACTGCACGTTCGCGTGCTGAGCGCTTTTTCGGGGACTCGCGAATCCTCATTGAACAGTTCATTCAGCACGCCCGCCACGTCGAGGTCCAGATCCTCGGGCTCGCCGGCGGCCGCGTGATAGCGCTCGGAGAGCGAGATTGCTCGGTCCAGCGCCGCCACCAGAAGGTCGCAGAGGAGTCGCCGTCTCCGGGCATCACACCGGAACTCAGGTCCCGGATGCTGGACGCCGCGGTAAGAGCCGGGACTGCTGTCGGATACCGCAATGCCGGCACCGTCGAATGCCTGGTCGATCCCGTGCGGCAGACCTTTGTTTTCTTGGAAATGAACACCCGGCTGCAAGTCGAGCACCCTGTCACCGAAGCTGTGTTTTCCATCGACCTTGTCGAAGAACAACTCCGCGTCGCCGCCGGCCAGGACGTTGGCTTCGACGCCGGCAACCTCGAACCGACAGGACATGCCCTTGAGATGCGGATCTATGCCGAGGATCCTAAACGCTTCCTGCCGTCTCCCGGTCGCATCAGTGAGTGGACGGAACCATCAGGAGAAGGTGTCCGCGTCGACAGCGGCTATGCAGCCGGCAATACCGTGACCACGGCCTACGATCCGCTCCTGGCAAAACTCATCGTTTGGGGGCGGGACCGGGAAGAAGCACTCGCACGTGCCGGGTCCGCCGTCGATGCCTTCCAAATATCGGGGCTAAAAACCAACCTTCCCTTTTTCCGCATGCTTCTCAACGATCCGGCCTTCAAATCGGGCCGCTACAGCACCGGCGTCGTGGCCGAAGTGCAGAGCCGGGCTGCCGAATCGAAAGCAATGGGCGAGACAGGTCAGGAGGAGCATGCACGATGAAGCCGCACGAAGTCTCCAAACAGTACATCTCCGAACGTTGGGCAGGGGTCCCATCCGCACTTTACGAGCGACGGGAGGCCACTGACGGAAAACCTGCGCTCACCTACCGCCTCGCCGGCGACAGCTATCTCCTCGTTGAGTTCGGTGACATGCACTTTGACCTGAACCTTAACTTCTTTGTCCACAACATCAACACCGAGGTGAACCGGTCCCGCCCTCCGGGACTGGTTGAAACGTCCCCCGGTTTCCGTTCCATACTGCTCTCCTATGACCCAGCGGAAACAAACGTTGCGAACCTGGTTCGGGCACTGGATGAGGCATATGACAACGCAGCCGGTACGGAAAACCTGGTCCTTCCCAGTCGAAAAGTAAATCTTCCTGCAGCGTTTCACGATTCGACGTCCCAGGCAGCTGTTGCCCGCTATGTGCGCAGCATCCGCTCCGATGCCCCTAATTGCGTAAACGATAACAACGTCGATTACACGATCGCCTACAACGGGCTTCGGGATCTTGACGAGCTGATCGAAGTTGTCACGGGGACGGAGCTTTGGGTCGGATTCATTGGGTTCTTCCCCGGGCTACCGTTCACGTTTCCCTTGGATCCGAGGAAGGTTCTCTTCGCCCCCAAATACAACCCGACACGTACCTGGACAGCGGAAGGAGCCATTGGTCTGGGCGGGCCGTGCTACTCGATCTACCCCGTGGAATCCCCGGGCGGATACCAACTGCTCGGCAGAACGCTGCCCGTGTACGACATTCAACAGCGCAACCCTGCTTTCGCGCAGTCACCCCTGCTGTTGCGCCCATGTGACCGCATCAGATTCCATGCCGTTTCCGAGCAGGAACTGACCGATTCCTTCGAAGCCGTCCACCGGGCTGAATACGTCTACGACATACAGGACGAAGACTTTGACGTCGCCGGCTATAACGCCTGGTGCGCTTCGTTCGTGGCCGAAGCCGCAGATTTCACCGCCAAGCGGGACACTGCTGCCGCGGCCACCGCCGTCCCGTAAGGAGCCTCTTATGTCCGTTGAAGTTGTTCAACCCGGCATCCAGACAACCGTCCAGGACTGGCCTGGACGAATCGGAATGCTGTCACGCGGTTATTTCCCCGCCGGTCCGATGGATGATTTCGCGTTTCGGCTCGGCAATGTCGCCGTTGGCAACAGCCCTGACGCTGCCGGCCTTGAAATCACACTAGGCAAGACCAAATTCCGGTTCCGGTCCCCCGCCACCGTGGCAGTAACCGGCGCCGCGGGCGACGTGACCGTCGACGGCAGCCCGGTGCCTCAGTGGGCCGCTGTCGAAGTTCCCGCAGGTGCCGAACTGAAGATCGGTTTGGCGGTATCCGGCTTCAGGTTTTATCTGGCGATCAGAGGAGGAATCGATGTCCCCCAAATCCTCGGTTCCCGGTCCACCTACACCATGGGATCGCTAGGAGGAGTCGAAGGACGCGCGCTCGTCAAGGGCGATCTCCTGGACATCGGAAGCTCGGACACCTCGGCTATGGCGGCACTGCCGCAGGAACGGATCCCCGAGTATCTGCACGACTGGGAACTGGAAGTCGTACCAGGGCCATTTGCTACCCCTGAATTTGTCACGGAAGCGGACGTCGAGTACTTCTTTTCACGTTCCTGGACCGTGGACCAGAATTCAAACCGTACCGGAATCAGACTGGACCCGGCGAGGCTGCAGTGGGCCCGGTCCGACGGCGGCATTGCCGGCGGCCATCCATCCAACATCCTCGATACCGGCTACCCTCTCGGCGGGATCAACCTCAATGGGGACACTCCCGTGATCCTCGGACCTGACGGCCCCACTTCCGGCGGCTTTGTCGTATTCGGAGTCGTACCGAAGGCGAGCCTATGGAAGACCGGCCAGATGCGGCCAGGGACAGACACAATCCGGTTTAAGCCAATTTCCATCGACGACGCCTACGCATTGGACAAGGAACATGCCTTGCTCACGTCTGCAGCAGGAGGGACCGAATAATGGATACAGCGATCGAAATCAACTGCGACATGGGCGAAGGCTACGGCCGCTGGCGCTTCGCGCCCGACGAAGAATTCATGCCCTATATCAGCGCCGCCAACATCGCGTGCGGCTTCCATGCCGGGGACCCGAGAATCATGCGCCGTACAGTCCAGGCGGCGGTCGCTCAGGGCCTGCAGATCGGGGCGCACGTCTCGCTCCCGGACCTTTTGGGCTTCGGACGACGGCGCATAGCGGTCTCGGCGGAAGAGCTCCGTGACTACACGCTGTATCAGATAGGCGCCCTCAAGGGCTTCGTTGAGGCCGAAGGCTCGAAACTGTCCCATGTAAAACCGCACGGGGTCATGTATCTGATGTCGCTGGAGGACGAAGAGCTGGCCGAAGCTGTCATCGCCGCGGTCGCCGAAATAGACAGCTCGCTCCCCCTTTACTGTTTCGACAAGCGCCACACTGAGCTAGCCGCCCGTTACGGCGTTCGGTTGGTCCAGGAAGGATTTGTCGACCTCGGCTATGACGACGCCGGCAACCTTATTATCGAGCGGGAAAAGCAGGCTTGGGACCCTGCACTTGTATCTTCACGTGCGATCAGGTTCGTGCGGGAAGGGAAAGTAGCCACTGTGTCGGGACGGGATCTCGACATCTCCCCGGAGAGCATCTGCCTGCACGGGGACGCGCCGAACTCGGTGGAGGTGATCCGCACGGTCTGGCAGTCCCTGCAGGATGCGGGCATATCTGTGCGGGCGTTGACGAAAGCCGACAACACAGCGACGGAAACGGGCTGATCCGTGTTGTGTCGAAACTGACCCCGGGAAGGATGGGAGCAACGAGTTGAGTGAGCCGATACTGGAGCCGATCCTCATCGACGGAACAGTGGACACCATCGTTAACCGGCTGCGGGGCGCTATCGAAAAGGGCGCCTACACGCCCGGCCAACAGCTGCGGGAAACCAGTCTTGCCCGGCAGCTGAACGTCAGCCGTTCGCCGGTGCGCGAAGCAATGCAGCGGCTCATACAGGAAGGTCTCCTGCACCGGGTACGCAACCGGGGGGTTTTTGTCCTGGAACTATCCGAGGCGGATATGGATGACATATCCGTCGCACGTCAGTCCGTGGAAAAGACAGCAGCCGAGGATCTGGCGAAGAATCCAAGGAAAGAGATCTTCGATGAACTTGACCGCATCGTAGTCGATATGAAGACGGCCTCGGAAAGCGGTTGTCCCTGGTCAGATCTGGTCGACTTGGACCTGGCGTTCCACACGGCCCTGGTCGGGAGCCTCGGCAACAAACGTCTCACGGTCTTCTATCAAACCCTCCTGACTGAAACGCGCATGTCGCTCATGATGCTGGAGAAATCCTATCCCCATCCGAAAGAGATAGCGGCCGAACACCAGGAGCTCCTGGCAAACGTGAGAGGAGGAAACATCGAGGACCTGGACGAGCAAATCAAAAGACACATGGACCACACGGGCCAGCGCCGCCGGTCCATGACGAACACAGCATCATAATTGCCGGCTTTTCGAGGAGGAACGTAAATTGAGTGAAGTACGGTCGGATCTGGCGGCGAATGTTTGGAAGATTCTCGTGACTCCGGGAGCGTCTGTTGTGGAAGACGAAACCATCATGATCCTTGAATCCATGAAGATGGAGATCCCGGTTGAAGCGCCCGAATCCGGTGTTGTCGCGGACATCTCTGTGTCCGAAGGGGATGCAGTCACGGAAGGACAATTACTCGCCGTCCTCCATTGACCGGCGCGGGCACATGCCACAACACCTCGCAATGCTCACGTTCAACTTCGCCTGAGGGAATGCTGGACTCGCTCACGACACCGGGGAGCGGCGCCAATCGGGACAGCACACGAGGCGCAGGGCAGTTGGCGGTGGCTTGAAATGGATCCGCTCTATTGGCCTGCCTAGGAGAGAAACAATGGCAACCGAAGCAACCGTTCTTGATCCAGCAAACCGTACCAAGCTCGTGGGCGAGTCACTTTGGAGTGCCCAGGCGCACATGCCGTCGGTTCTGCAACGCCGCATCGTGATTACCGAGGGGCACGGGGCATACCTCACGACCTCGGAGGGACAGCGCCTGCTGGATGCCACCGCCGGACTGTGGCACGCCAACATCGGCCATGGCAGGGAAGCAGTTGCGAAAGCGGCGTATGACCAGATGTGCAAGCTGGAGACGTATCACGTTTTCGGCCGGTTCTCGAACGACGTAGCACTCTCCCTCGCGGACCGACTCGTGGCCATGGGGCCGATTCCGGACGCCAAAGTGATTTTCAACAGTGGCGGCTCTGACTCCGTGGACCTGGCCTGCAAAATCGCACGGCGCCACTGGCAGCTTGAAGGTATGACGGACAAGAAAACCATCCTCAGCCGCACTTACTCCTACCACGGGCTCCATGCCTTTGGTACCAGTATCGCCGGGCTTGACTTTAATCGGGACGGCTACGGATCGGATTCCCTCGTTCCCGAGACCGCCCTAATTCCCACAAACGATATAGAAGGCGTCCAGGCCGTCGTAGACGCGATCGGACCCGAGAATATTGCCGCTATTATCACCGAGCCAATCATAGGGACCGGAGGGGTGATTCCGCCTGCTGCCGGATATCTTGAAGGCCTGCAGCAAATCGCCCGAAAAAACAACATTCTTTTAATCGTCGATGAAGTCATCACCGGATTCGGCCGGGCTGGCTCCATGTTCGCCTCCCAAAGGTTCCATCTCGAGCCCGACATGATTCTGCTAGCCAAAGGAATAACATCCGGCTACGCCCCGCTCGGCGGCGTCCTCGTCTCCAACCGGATCTGGGGACGGTTCTATCGAGGACAGGACGCCCCCGTCCTGAGGCATGGCATGACGTACTCGGGTCATGCAACAGCTTGCGCAGTTGCACACGCAAACCTCGACATCCTCGAGAACGAACAACTCGTCCTGCGGGCCTTGGAGCTTGAATCCGTCCTCGATAAGGCCCTTGCCCCTCTAGCCTCGCATCCCCTCGTGCAGGAAATCCGCAGCGGGGTCGGATTTCTCGCCGGCGTCCAGCTCGCACCCGAGGCAGAGGCTGAGGCCGTGGCCAACGCATGCATAGACAGCGGCGTCGTTGTGCGGCCCCTGCGCGGCAACACCCTCCAAATCAGCCCACCCTTCGTGGTGGGAGACGAGGACGTTGACCTGATCGCGGCGACTATCGGGCAGGTCCTCGACGCAAGCGGTAGTACTCCCCCGCCGGCATCATCAGAGCAGGCAGGAACATAAACTCACTGGTAACCACCTCCGGTGCGGAAAGAATACCTACCTCGCCTTTGCCTCGATTCGGTCTTAACGGCGTCGGCCCTGAACTGGTTCAAGACCGTGGATATCACCCTGTGCGTGCACGGCTGATCCGCGCCGGCTGCCTGGAGTTGGGATCCGAGAAGCTCCACCGCCGCTGCCTTCAGCGGTGCAGAGCGTCCGGTGATGCGCACCTTCCCGTCGATAAGAAGCCCAGCCAGCGCACCGCCTTTGAGTCACAAGCCGGTGTGTTGCCGAGCCCGTACCGGGGACGTTTGGTGAGCCTGGGCGACAAGCTCTGCCTTTATTGCGTCCTCCGCTGACCCCGGCAAGTCGACGGCTGAAAAGTAACGCCCCTGTAGCAGGATGATTGGGCAGCGGCCCTCTTCGGAGGCCATGGTTCGCCATGCCCGGCCCTCACTGCGCACTGATTGGGGCCTTACGTCCCGGGTTGCAGACGAAGCCGGTACTAAGCTCTGGAGCATGAATGCCCCGAAGACCTTCCCTGACGCCTCGTCAGAGTCACCTGTGCACCCGACCCCAGCCCGGCGGGCCGGCCTCACCGCCCGGGCGGCTTTCGCATGTGCCCTCGTCGCGGTGGTGCTCACCTGGTTTACCTCATTCGCCGCGCCCCTGGCCGCGCAGCAGGCGGCGGCCCGAGGGGACTACGGCAACATTTTCACGTTCTGGGCCGTTGCCTGGGGCATCGTGTTCGTGCTGGACCTGCTTGCCCTGATCCTCGGGGTTAAAGGCGCCAAGCAGCCCACCGGGAAGGTTCTCTCTGGTGCCGCGATCGGTATCGGCGCGACAGGCGCGCTCGGTGTTCTGGTGTATAACCTCGTGACGTTCCAGATCATGCCCCTGCTCCAGTGAAGAGTCCGTTTGGGTTGAGCTTGTACCCGGAGTCCGCTCTGCAACGAACGTCACGAGCTATCGCGGTAACAGCTCGGTGCCGTCTGCCTGATGTAAGGATCTAAAGCGCTGGGAGAATTTGTTTATGATGCAGACGGTCAATAGCACCGAACACAACGGCATTCAGTCCTATTGGCTCGATAAGCCGGGGCTGTGTACGGGCGTGCTGGTGTTCGGCCTTGGATTACGTGATGAACCAGCTCCTTTGGCCGGTATCACGCATCTGGTCGAACATCTCGTCCTGCGCCAGGTGCAACCGGTTACGGTGCAGCATGGGGGCACGGTTGATACGAACACGACCGAGTTCCATGCTTCCGGAAAGCCCGAGGCCGTTGCCGCTTTCCTCAATGCCCTCGCCGAAGTCATCAGGAACTTCTCTACGCTGTCGGAGAAGGACCTCATTCTGGAGAAGGCAGTTATCCAGGCAGAGAACCCGCGCAGTTTCCACCAGGTGTCGGCGGGGCTGCTGACCTACCGATTCGGCCCGCGCGGGCCAGGGATTGGCCAGTTCGGTGCACCCGGAACCATCGGGATCAGCATGGATGAGACCATCGATTGGGTCAAGAGATGGTTCACGTGGG